>NZ_JAUBPO010000076.1:0-39520 GCF_036700785.1 Microcoleus sp. S28C3
TTTTTCTCTATCTTTTTGTTGCATTTGTAAGTTATCCATTTTTAATTGTCACAATCAAGTATTGCATATAATTGTATCACAATCATGATAATGATTTAGGATTGCTATATAAACTGCCATCTTGCCTCGACATTAAGAATTAAAACCGACAGATAGATTCAGGATTGACAGGGCAAATTTTATTAACAATGGGATTTCCGCGCAAGTCTAGCGTAGTTAACTTTTGCAAAGATTGCAGGGAACTGATATCAGAGATTTGATTGTTGTACAAGTCTAGTAAAAATAAATTATTTAAAGCTTGTAGCGCGCTGCTATCGGAAATTGGATTGTTGAACAGATAAAGTTCAGTCAAATTAGTTAAAGATTTCAGCGGACTGATGTCTGATATTTGATTGTTACCGAGGTTGAGTTCAATTAAATTAGTTAGCGATGTCAAAGGACTAATATCTGAAATTTTATTTTGGAATAAAACCAATTTATTTAAGTTAGTTAGCGATGCCAGCGGAGTAAGGTCAGATATTTCATTGCCGAATAGAAACAGCGTATTGAGATTTTTCAAGGAAGCTAGCGGGGTGATATCCGATATTTTATTATTGTAAAGGTAGAGTGTATCGAGTGCAGTCAAATTTCTCAGAGGAGCGAGATCGGAAATTTGATTGTTGTAGAGTATCAGCGCATTTAAGTTCGTTAAAGCTTGCACCGGAGTGATGTCAGAAATTTTGTTGTCAAACAAGACAAGTGCGGTAAGATTAGTTAGATCTGCTAGGGGACTGATGTCTGAGATTTGATTGGTATCGAGAACGAGTCTTGTTAGATTTATTAGAGATGAAAGCGGACTGATATCTGATATTTGATTGACATCCACAACCAGAGTTTTGAGATTGGTTAAAGATTGTAGGGGAGCGAGGTTAGATATTTGATTGCTGCCGAGGATAAGATTAGTCAGTTGAGTGAAAGATGAGAGGGGACTGATCTCGGTAATTTCAAGATTTTTGAGGTTAAGTTCTGTTGTATTAGAAAGCAGTTCGTTGGCTCGATCGCACTCAGAAGTATCTGATATTTGCAACAGTATTTCTACCGTATGTTTGGCGCTGGGAGAGAGAGTTTCTTTGTGCTTACACCAATCTAGAAAGTTATTATAAGTTGTCATGGGCTGTGCTGGGTCAATCGATTTTAGATGGGAGATTGGAAAATTTAGATAAGTATAGCAATTCTCTTTCATTTGTGAATGAGATTTTTTTCAGCTTCTGATAAATTTTAGCCAAAATTGTGTAAAGTAATCTTAACATCCTTAATTGCATTGCATCACCAGGAGCCAAGAGCCAACTATGACACCCGAACTAATTTTTAACGCAGCTAATCTGTTCGTTTTGCCTTTCTGGGCAATTATGATTTTATTACCTAACTGGGGAATTACCAGAAAAGTGATGAATTCTTTCATTCCGTTTGCAGTGCTAGCCGCTTTGTACATATATTTGTTTGGTAGCAGTCTGACTGCGGAAAATGCGGCAGCTTTGTCGAATCCCAAGCTAGCAGATATTGCTAAGTTTCTGGGGGAGGAAACGGCGGCGGCTACGGGATGGATACATTTTTTAGTGATGGATTTGTTTGTGGGGCGCTGGATTTATTTGGAAGGACAGCGGACAGGAGTTTGGACGGTCCATTCTCTGGCTTTGTGTTTGTTTGCTGGGCCGATGGGATTGCTTTCTCATATTGTAACTGCTTGGATTACTCAAAGGTTTTTCCCTAGTTCTGAAAGTCTTTCGGGGGCGGGTTCTCCGGCCCATCCACAATAAAATTGATGTATTGTAGAACGGGTTCTCCGACCCGTTCCTTCCTAAATATGGCGCAAGATACCAGTAACAATATAGATAGTAGCTAAACCAGCCCCTTGTATTTTGAAAGAGGTAGATGGCGATTTACTGTTGGGTGGGCGCGGGTTGATGAAATTATGGGTTTTAGGCAATTATTGTTTGTGAAACACGCCCCTACAATTTTCGATCGCAGCTTGAAACTTTTACAAAATTTTGCAATATTAAGAATTGGCTAGGGGCAGCACTAAACGAGCCACAATTAAATTGTTTTCTAACATTTCTAAAGACAAGTTTCCCCCCATTAAGCGTACCGCTCGCTGACAAATTAAGAGATTTTGCACGATCGACCTATTTGCAGAAACGCCTAATATATCGGGCCCGGAACCGCCGTTGAAGGCAGCAATTAACTGTCGATCGCACGCGCCGCTATCGATCACAGACAATTCTAGCAAACCTTCCCGCAACAACTGAGAGCGAATCTCAATCTTGTCACCAACTCCAGAGCGCCTGCAAGCAGCCGCGAGCAATTCGCACAGGATCAAATCCAGCTTAATGCTGTCCCCGCGAACGCTCAAAGTCTGGCCTGCAGGCATCGACACAGCAGTTTCTCTGTGCACTTCCAGCAAGACTTCCGACTGTTTGATCAGGGGGGCAGTTCGATCGAGCGATCGCCTCAGCCAAGCGCTCACAGGCACCGCATCTTGTGCGAATTGCAGCCGCCACTGTTCCTGTTTCAGCAGCAAATGAGTTGACCCCAAAGCATTGCCAATGTGCCGCAAAACCTGTTGGTAGCGCAAAGTTTTCAAAGCATCCTTTTGCTCCTTCCCCGACTGCAAAATCGACTGACTCAAATCCCCCAACTCCTTCACCCCCGCTCCCACAGTGCGGTAAAAGTCCTCAAAACGGCGCTGTTTGTACCAGTTGAGCAGCTCCAGATCGAATCGGTGCGACTCCTCGGCCGATTGCACCGCCAAATACCTGCGCCACCAAGCCAACTGAGACGCCATCGAGCTGAGTAAACTCACCGACAACTCCGACCACTGGCGGCCCGGAGCGTCTGCAGCCACCACAATGCCCGCCGGAGCGTGTTCTGGGGCCGTCCGCAGCGCCACCGTCATCATCTCGCCAATTCCCGGACTGCGCAGCCACCGCTTCGTCGCCAGTTGCAGTTGGCTCGTGCTCTGTTGCAGCACCCCGCTAGCAGCCAGGGTTTGTTGGATCAAGGCATCTGTTTTGACAGGAATCACCGCCTCGGGATTGAGGGCAAATACGGGATTGGCAGCTAGCGCCGTCGCAATTGAACCTTCCTCCTGACCTGGATTCCAAGTAATTACGGCTACTAAAGGACAGGAAAGTGTCTGGGAAACGTGTTGAGCAAAGTTACGATCGAGCTTTTGCAGCGGCAACTCTGGGAACATCGTCGGTGAAGCAGCAGATATCGGTTGCTCAGATTGCTCTTCAGGAGAATGCTGCAAAACCGCCAAACCCGATTTGAGCAATCGCTCAAATTGCTGATATTTGTCGATTTCCGAACTCTGCTGCCAGGAGTGCAGGATCAATCCTAGCTGTTGGCTCACTAGCCGAACTAATTCTTGCTCAGATCGCCTCCAAGTGCGAGTTGCACTGTGCCCGACAACCAGCAAACCCTCGATCGATTTTCGACGATCGATTTTTGATTTTAAATTCGGGTTTTCTCCGTCTTTATTTTTCCTCCGAGTGCTTGATGCCAAAAGCGATCGCACCCCCGCCTCCGCTAGCACTTCCCGCCAAGCCCCCAACCGCCCGTCTTCTTCCCAATTTTCAATAGCCAGAGGTGCGCTTTCTTGCAACAGCCCCACGTCTGCCGCGTCGAGGGCGTTGAGCGGCGACGGCACTGCCCTGCGGTTGCGGGGCAGATTTTGGCAGACAATCTCAAAGCGATTTTGTTCTTCGCCGTACAGCAGCAGCAAAAAGTATTCGCATTTGAGCCGCCCGCACAACTGCTCGGCGGTATTTTTCAAAGTCGCCTCCCAGTCAGCATCGCTGTAGATGGCGCGAGCTATTCCGGCAGTTAAATCTCGATCGATCTCAGTTTGCTGAATTTTCTCCTCCATCTCCGACACAGGAGCCGTCAGAGCCACTAACCGCGCCACTCCCTGCAGGTAATGTTTTTCATTTTCTTGCCAAATCCGGGGCTCGCCGGCTTCGACTGCCAAAAATCCCAACAATTCCCCTTCTGAAACAATCGGCGCAGCCAACAGAGAGCGAGCGCGGATTTGCTGCATCAACCGCCCCGTCAGCTCAGTTTTCAGAGAACTTTGAGATTCACCGATCCAAACCATTTCTTCCCTGCCCAAAGCCTGATAAAATTCGCCCAAGTCTTGGACGGTGATGCCCGAAGCCGCTCGGCCCGGCCCGCCCAAACCCGGAGCAACTTCGCGGTTGCTGACTCGGCGCCAAAAATAGCGCCGCTCTCGCTCGAACCAATAAACATTGGTGCGCGTCGGCTGGGTAAATTCATGGGCTTGTTCGACAACCGCTTGCAAGTATTGGTCGAGCGATCGCAGTTCCCCCAACTGCGAAATCAGCGCTAAAAGAGACTCGTCTGGGTGTTTGACTTGTTGTCGCTGCCAGTCTTTTTCTATTTGGTAAAGAGCAGTTGCGAGCGCTCCAAATACGATCCCCAACTGCGTTTTTTCTCCCGACTTTGGCGACGCTCCCCACACGTCTGTTCCGAGCAAAATCACGCCGTAGCAGCGGTCTTTGTAGCGGAGCGGAAACAGAGTCGTACCTTGAATATTGAAAGTTTGAGCTGCTTTGCGCCATTCTCCGGCTCTGTTTTCCGATCGCAAATCCGGGACTCCCACCGGCCGGAGCTGAATCACCACTTGTTCCAGCAAATCCCCTGGGCTGAGGGCAAACCGCTGTTTGAGAAAAGACTGGTCGCCGTTAGGAGTCATGCCACCTTTCCCCAACAATCTGTGGGCCTGTCGATCGTACAACCCGATCCAAATCAACCCCCAGTCAAATTCCGTTTGCAAGTAACCGAGCGTGGTCGAAAGTAGCACTTCAACATTCTCCTCTTCTCGGAGAGTCTGGAGAACGCGTTCGAGGGTCGCGATTTGTTCGTCTAAATCCTTCGGTCTTTGCTGCTGCCCCATTTCCAAGCTTCCCCGCACCTTTGTCTAATTTAAAATTACCAACTTAAAAATTAAAAAATTCAAATGGAAAAGAATCAACATATAATATAATCGTCTCACTTATCCTTGAATCTCAAACATTGAATAAAGTCGATCGAAGTTGAAGTAAAAAACTTCGCCTTCGCTGCCTGCTCGTGAATATTTTTATTTCCCTTCTCCTTTCTAATTTGTAAATTGCCCCAGTACAAATCATTGGATATTTATCAATCAGGTGTAAAGCCGCTGTTGTTTTCCGTATTGAAAACAGATGCCGAGTGGCTGCACAACCGCACTCTCCAAGTTCTCGAACTCGCAGCTAGAACCCAGTCAAACCCCGCCACCAGCCAAATGCTCTCCCGATTGCAGAAATCTTTGGGAGTCCAAGATTCTCGCCTCGAACAATCTTTGTGGGGACTGAGCTTTAAAAATCCTGTCGGCTTGGCTGCGGGATTTGATAAAAATGGCGTAGCTGCTGACATTTGGGCAAATTTTGGCTTTGGCTTTGCCGAACTTGGCACTGTCACTTGTCAACCGCAGCCGGGAAACCCCCAACCTCGCTTGTTCCGCTTGACGGACGACAGTGCAGCCCTCAACCGCATGGGATTTAACAATCAAGGAGCCGCGGCAATGGCAGCCCGGTTTGAGGCTGCACAGAAACAGTCCCCATTCGATGCCTCGCGCCCCATGCCTAAGTCTCCGTTCCCCTTGGGCATCAATCTCGGTAAATCTAAGGTAACACCGTTAGAGGAGGCAGCAGCGGACTATTTGGAGAGCTTTAAGCTGCTGAAAGATTGGGGCGACTATTTTGTAGTCAACGTTTCATCTCCGAATACGCCGGGGTTGCGATCGCTCCAAGATGCTGCGGGACTTAGCACGATTTTGGAAATTTTGCAACAAGAAAATCGCGGAAGCAAGCCAATTTTAGTTAAGATTGCGCCGGATTTGGAACCCGAGGCGATCGCATCAATCCTCGACTTAGCAAAAACCTACCAACTAGCAGGAATTATCGCCACAAATACCACCATCCGCCGCGACGGATTGAAAACACAAATATTGCGAGAAACAGGCAAACCAATCGCCGAAGAAGCCGGGGGAATTAGCGGGCTTCCAGTGCGCGAGCGATCGACAGAAGTAATCCGATTTATCTGGCAATATACAAAAGGCGAATTACCCATAATTGGAGTTGGCGGCATTTTCACCGCCGAAGATGCTTGGGAAAAAATAGCCGCCGGTGCGAGTTTAATTCAAGTCTACACCGGTTGGGTTTACGAAGGGCCTTGGATGGTGCGCCGGATTCTCCAAGGTTTGTTGCAAAAGTTAGAAGAACGCGGATTTAGTTCTATTTCTGAGGCAGTAGGTTCGGACAATCTAAACACATAGGAGTGAAAAGCAATTCTTGGGCAGGCATCCTGCCCGATCAATATTACCCTTTTTGCACCCTTCGAGCAGTGCATTGAGCAGCCATCCGCTCCCGGAAATAATCGCAGCAACTTTTAGCACCTGATTAACTCTTCAAATTTCATTATCAGGGCACTAGCCGATCGCTGTATTTGATCAAAACTTTATAATCTCGATCGTACCACGCGCTAGGTGTCATATCTTGAACTTGAGCGACATCAACTATCTGGGTTTTCGTTCCGTAGGCAGATTCCGTTTCATAGATGATTTTTTTCTGGACAATTATCTCTCGATTGAATGGAATAATTTGCAGGGGAACACCGTATTTTTGCAGCGGAGGCAAGTATTTTTCAAGTAAGGAAATATCTACCGGATAGCCTTTACAAAGGTCAACGGTTGAATAAACTGCAACTATCAATTTACCGTCTATGTGCGTCCAGCCAGCTTCATATAACTTGCTGAGGTTTAGACAGTCTTTATAGCAGTTGATTGTGCCTCGTTGAGGATGATACACAGGAATCAGCCATTGAGGTGCTTTGTTAATTGCTTGTGCTTTTCCTTTCTGGTCGTGATAGTGAGCTTCTCCAACACCTAACCAGCTTTGGCAGTCTCGTCTAATATCCATGAGTTCACCCAGAATCTGACTCACAGTGCGATCGCTAAAAAAACTATCAGGCAACACCATACCAACAGTTCCCTAACATTAATACTACAAAAAATCTTTTGGTTTCGATCGATTTTAATTAGTATTACATCAAAAGTAAATCGGCGTTCAAAATCTTCAATAATCTTAACAAGTCGATTTATCTAACACGCATCTAATCAAATATTTCCGCTAATTTCAAAGCATTAACTTGAGCTTGAGCTTTATGCAGCGACTCCTGCCATTCCCTTTCCGGATCGCTATCAGCAACAATCCCCGCACCCACTTGTCCCCAAACAACTCCCCCGGTCGTACCGTCACTTTTTGGTGCATATAAAAGGGTGCGAATCAAAATATTTAAATCCAGGTTGCCGCGCCAGTCCAAATAACCGCAGGAACCGTAAAATAAATTGCGCTTCACGGGTTCCAATTCTTCGATGATTTCCAGACAGCGCACTTTCGGACAACCTGTAATCGTACCACCCGGAAATACCCCTCGAATTAAGTCGATCGCGTCGCAATCTCTTCTTAATGTACCGATAACATTACTGACGAGGTGCATCACGTGACTGTAGCGTTCAATCGTCAGAAATTCGTTAACTTTTACCGAGCCCCATTCACAGACCCTCCCGATATCGTTGCGCTCTAAGTCAACTAACATAATATGTTCGGCTCTTTCTTTGATATTCTCTATTAATTCCTGTGCTAACTGCTCATCTTGAATGCAGGTTAAACCTCGCGGTCTCGTTCCCGCGATCGGTCTAGTATCCACTTTTTTTCCTAATAATTGAACCAGTCTTTCCGGCGAACAACTAACTATCGTCCCCCACGGAGTTTGCCAATAACTTGCAAAAGGCGAAGGATTGATCCGTTGCAAAGCGCGGTAAATTGACCAACTACTGCAATCTGTACGGGCTTCAAACCGCAAAGATAAATTAGCCTGAAAAATATCGCCCGCATGAATATACTTCTGAGCTTTTCGCACTATTTCTTTATACTCACTCTGAGATAATTGGAAAATAGGAGTAGCGGAATTTTGTTGATAATTTTCCGGTAAATTCTTCTGGATTATTTCTCGCTGGGTTTGCTCTAATTGATGCTGCATAACATCGAGGTGAGAAGGTTGACTCGCGGCCAACCAGAGAATTTGCGTTTGACTGTCTAAAACCGCAAAAGATTCTGGTTCGTACCAACAGCTAACCGGGAAAGGAAGCGGATCGGTATTGAGTTGGGGCAGGTGTTCGATTTCCCATGCTAAATCATAACCTAGCCATCCCAACCAACCCCCAGTAAAAGGAATTTCCGGCGGTACATTCACTGCTAAGTTTTGCTTTTGAGACTCCAAAAGAGTGCGCAAAAAAGGTAAAATTTCACCGACTGGCGGTGTCCATAGCTGAGATTTACCATCAATTATCCGGGGAGAACCTGCACAAATAGAATATCGTGCCAAGTTAGTAGAAGATGTAACTGGACTTTCTAGCAGAACAGCCATATCGCGGAGCGAACAATCCGATATTGAACTTGCACTGTCGGCAGTTTTACCGAGAAATAAAATTTGAAAAATCTCCGCTCCGCTGCGCTGATTTAGGGGGAGCTTTCGCCAATGCCAAGGTTGTATTTGTTTCATAATAGATTGCACTATGGTTAACACTTTCAGGACTTACGCAACGAGTCAATTCTGTAGTAAGGTGCACAGTTCGCACCCTACGAAAATCGATATTGAAAGCGTTATCTCAGCCATTACTAACAACTTTCCAAACATCTCGGTTTGCCTCTTTTTTGAGGCGCATCCAACCCCTAACGGAGTTAATGAGAAATAAAGTTTGGGTACTGCGCAAATCATCTAAGGTAATTAATTCTTCTCTGATTTTTCCCTCCTCTAAAAGTTGAGAACGAAACGTCCCCGGTAATAAACCGCACTTGACGGGAGGTGTGATTAAACCTGCGGGTGTATCGATCGCAATATTGGCGATCGTGGATTCGGTAATAACTCCATCTTGATTCCACAGAAAGACATCCTGATATTCGGGCTGCGACTCCAAAGCCATTGTATAAGGCAATCGGTAAGTTGTCTTGTGGTAAAGAAATGGGCTTTGAGAATCGATCGGTTTGCGGGCAATTCCCACAGATGCACCGATTTTTAAGATACCGCTATCTAGTGTCTGAGCTTGTAATGTTATGTTTCCCTCACAAGATATTGTTAACCGTATTTTTTGTTTGACTGATCCGCAAGTCATACTTAATGCTTGTAAAGCTTTAGTTGCTTCTGTTAGCGATAGGGGGAAATTAAAATAATCAGCCGATCGCTCTAATCTTTGAAGATGTCTGTCTAGCAAAAAATAGCCGTTTTTGGGTTCCCATAAAAGTGATTCCAGTAATTCAAACTTTTGCTGTTGTTGAATCATATTTGTCAATATAATGTAACTCAGGTAACTTGACAACTTTTAGACCTGCGAAGCGGTCTGTTTGTGTAATTATATAGGAACTTAACTTGAATTTATGTTGCCTAAATCCTTTGTATTTCAATGGCGCCTTGCCATCCGGCTATTAATATTAACCTCAGTGCTCACACCCCTAGCCCTCAACTACTACGTCAGGCTAGTTACAAGCAACTACCTGCGCACCGATGTAGCTAAGGTTCCCGCCGAACCAATTGCCATTGTTTTTGGTGCCGGAGTTTGGGAAGACGGCACTCCAAGCCCAATGTTAGCCGATCGAGTGCAAGCAGCCGTCGATTTATACAAAGCGGGGCGAACGGGCAAACTTTTGATGACAGGAGACAATAGCAGCGCCGATTACAACGAAGTCAAAGCAATGCAGGAGTAGGCCGAAGCACAGGGCGTACCGACTAATAATATCATTCTCGATTATGCCGGATTTAGCACCTATGAAAGTTGCTACCGGGCGAAAGAGATTTTTGGCATAACGAAAGCTGTTTTAGTTACCCAAAACTTTCACTTAGCCCGTGCTGTTTATACCTGCCGCCAGTTGGGCGTAGAGGCGATCGGCTTAGGAACCCCGGATTGGGGCAAATTCCCCCAAAATAGCATGATTCGGTACAGTTTTCGCGAATTTCTGGCAGTTCTCAAAGCGCTTTGGGAAGTGCGCGTTACCCGTCCAGAACCGACTTTTTTGGGGCCGTTTGAAGGAATTAAATAAAAATTATGAGTGCTCTGTTGAAGACTTTAGTCCTTGCTTTAAAGACTAAAGTCTTCACTAAAAATGGGTTTTCTTACAACTAACCGGACATCATGTAAGTCCGGGAGTTGTAAGTTTTGAGTTAAACAAAAGTCCCGACACAACTCACAAATCATAACTCGCTCGTTGCGGTAGTGTTCCATAACTTACTCGCGTTTGGAAAGCCCCGCCAGCGACCAAGTTAGGCTCACCATCATTAAGCGGCCTAGAGCCTTCAAACGGTCTTCGGCGTTATTTTCAATCGCTTGAGACAGAGTTTCAGACTTAACATTTATCGAGAATTCTTCAGCAGTTTCTGCTGGTGTTGCCAACTGAGATTGTTCAGAAGATGTCTCAAGACTAACTTGTGGCTGCTGATTTTTTTCTTTGGTCATTTTCTGAGTCACCTCCTGGAGTTATTGCATACATAACCCTTAATACAAATGTAATTTATTTGTATCCGGGATTTGGGGAGTCAAGTTTTCCTTACCAGAAAATCGCAGTTACCAACTGACTTAAAAGTTTTGATTTCAGTTGTTAGCTATCTTAAATAGCACTTAGCCAATTTTCCTCAGAAAGCCGATTTATTCACAGATAGGTCGTCTTTCAAAATTTTTTGTAATAAACGGGATTTCTGAGCTTAAGTCCTGTTAAATTCAAAACTCACGCACTACTACCGATGATGCACATCACTGAATTGTTATATTTACTTAACAGTAATATTTCCGAGATTCTGATACAGTAATATTTCCGAGATTCTGATATTGTTAAAGCTTAACAATTAATTTTGCTCGGATTTATCTCAATCTGAAAGCAAGTGTCGGGAAATTATTAACAAACTGAAGGTGTAGAGCCGATGGCAATTTATGTTGATACTGCAATTGTAGCGGAAGCCGCACGGGCGAGCAAGTTCGGATGGATAGCGGGAATTACTACTAATCCGACACTTTTGGCAAAAAGCGAGTTATCTCCTGAGGTGACTCTCAAACAACTGGCACAACTGATTTCTGGGGAAGTGTATTATCAGCTAATGGCATCTGATTTTGATGGCATGGTAGCAGAAGGAAAAGCTGCTTTTGAGTCGCTCGGGCGGCAAACAGTTTTGAAAGTTCCAGCAACGGCTGCGGGTTTCCAAGCAGTAGCGCATTTGTCACCGTCCATTCCTTGCGCGGTGACGGCGATATACAGCGCATCACAAGCAGTTGTCTCAGCAGAAGCGGGTGCTAAATATGCGATCGCCTACGTGAATCGCGCCACCAGATTGTTGGGAGACGGTTTTGCCTTAGTGCAAGATATGGCAAATGTGTTGAAGCAAACTAATACGGAGATTTTGGCAGCTAGCATTAAATCGCCGGAAGAAGCGGTAAAGACTTTATTAGCTGGCGCTCATCATTTGACATTGCCTTTTGACGTTTTGCAAGCAATGACTGTTCACGAGTTGTCTCAGCAAACTGTTGATGAATTTGCCAAAAACGGGCGGGGGATTTTGGGATAATACCAAATTTATTTGCATAACGTCTTGATTATGTGAAAATTGAAAATTGCGAATTGGTAATGGGTAATTGGTATGGGTTTTGAATAACTCTTATCAAATAGGGTAACATCCGAATGATACCGAGCTTGGGGGCGTCCGGCTCTTGATGAGAGCTCGCGAGCAGGACGCTAGATTGCAGGGTATAATTCCGAGTCAGCGTATTTGATAGGACTGATGAGTGATGACTGCGGACTAAGGACTATTGATACCAGTCAAAAAAAAGAACGCCAGTGTAAGCCCGTGCTTCAAACCCATACAAAATAAGCCATTACCACTTCTTTAATCAAAAATCAAAAATCAAAAATAGCAGGACTATGGCATTCGCCAAATCTTAATAGTGCGATCGGGACTGCCACTCACAAAAGTCTTGCTATCTCTGGCAATAGCAACAGAACTCACAAACTGACTGTGACCAGAAAGAGTGCTTCTTTCTTTTCCCGTCTTCAAATCCCAAACTATAATATCTCCGCCCCCGCCGATCAAAGTGCGGCTGTCCGGGCTAAAGGCGATCGTCCTCACCCAGCTCGAATGCCCTTTAAAAGTGCGGGTGCGCTTCCCGTCTTGCACGTTCGACAAACGGATTGTATTGTCGGTGCTAGCACTAGCCACACTTTGCCCGTTCGGGCTAAAAGCCACAGCATTAACTGGGCCCCCGTGACCTGTGATAATTCTTCTAACTTCTCCGGTGCCGAGATTCCACAAACGCAGAGTCTTGTCATCGCTGCCGCTAGCGAGAGTTTTACCGTCCCGGCTCAAAGCGATCGCGTTTACCCCTCCGGCGTGGCCGCTCAAAGTCCGCAACCTGCTGCCGGTGCTGACATTCCACAAGCGAATAGTTTTGTCATCGCTGCCACTAGCGAGAGTTTTACCGTCCCTGCTAAAAGCGATCGCGTTAACGGCGGCTTTGTGAGCGGGAATCGTCCGCATCCGCCGCCCCGTCTTCAAATCCCAGAGAATCACTTTATTGTCGCCACCGCCGCTGGCAAAAATCGAGCTGTTTGGGCTCACCGCCAGCGTGTTGACCGATTTTTTAGAATGCACCGAATTGAGAGTCTGCAGCAGGCGTCCCGTCCTCACATTCCAAATTCTAATCGTCCCAGAGCTTGCGCTCACCAAAGTTTGACCGTCAGGCGACAGGGCGATCGCATTTACACTGCCGACATTATCCAAACTTCTTTGCAAAAACTGACTGCTAGGCAAACTAGAAAGCAGCCACACTGGGTTGGCCGGAAACACCCCGTAACGCAGCGAACCGTAAATTTGAGACGCACCAATACCCAGCATCAAAACAGCCGTGCCGGCCAGCAACTTATTTTTCCAATCAAAAACCTTTTCGGCGGGCTTCTTCAAGACCGAATTCAGAGGTCTGAGGCGGTTCATGGAATTCTGCTTCGTCGCCCCAGACCCCCCGGAAGTTGCGCGAAGTTTAGTTTGCCCCGTCGCCGGCAACTGAGTCGGCAACTGACTTTCCGCACCGTCGAGTTTAATTTCCTCCAAGCACTGCAAAACCATCTGCGGACTTTGAGGTCGATTTCCCGGAAAAGGCGCCATCAGGTAATCGATCACATTAGCCACGGGGTCGGAAACCTGAGGAGCTCCTTTGCGCCACATTAATCTGCCCGTGCGCGGGTTTTCTGGAAACGCAGTCGGCGGCTTCCCAGTCAGCAAATAAACAAAAGTGCGACCCAGAGCAAAAAAATCCGACTGCGGAACAGCCTTGCCATTAGTTTGTTCCGGCGGCGTGTAGCCGGGGGAAACAATACCAGTCACATTTTGCCCCTGGCCCACCTTAGCGAAATAAGTCGCCGACACTTCCCGAGCAGTCCCGAAGTCAATCAGCACTAACTGCCCGTTCGGCTTGCACATAATATTGTGCGGCTTGATATCCCGATGGAAATAGTTGAGGCGGTGAACTTGGTCTAAAATTTCCGACAGTTGTTTGAGCCAGTTCACAGCTTGTTCTTGACTGATCGGGCGGCCCCGATGTTTCAGCCAGTCTTGCAAATTGGCCCCAGCAATTTTCTCCATCACCAGACAGTGAAAAGACTCTGTGCTGTGAGCTGGCGTAAATATAAAATAACCGTCGCGATCGACTTTTGGAATACCTGGATGTCTTAGCCTGACCAATACGTCGGCTTCTTGCTTAAAAAGTTCTACAGCTTTGGGATGTTCTTTGAGTAAGACTTTGAGCACTCTTCGAGCGCCGTTGTCGTCCACTTCAAATGTTCTGCCAAAGCCGCCGCCTCCGAGAGGTGCGACTAGCCGATATCGACCTTGCAACAAAAGTTCTGACCCGCAGTGGATACACGCGGATTTGCCAGAGTTGGCTGGATCGGAGGGATTCGGGCATTTGGGATTGAGGCAATAACTCACAGAAGCCACATAACCCTGATTGAGGTTGCTCTATCAAGTTTTACTTTGACACTGCTATACAAAACTTGGCTAAGCTTTATTTTTGCTTCACCATTCAACTAGAAGTATTTTCTAGAGGGTCTGATTCCTGCTTCTGCCAAGGGAGTCGGCTCTTACTTGTCCACAGGCGTAAATTCGGGTGGAGCAGCACCCTATTTTTCAAATGAGTACAACTATTTATTGTGGAAGCTTTTAGCCATTGTTTAACCATTATTTTCAACCAATTTAACGAATCGTGGTATCCCGTTCGACCTTTTTATAGGCTGGTCAGTTTTAAATCGACCCTCGTTTACTCTCCCAGAAAATTTTTGCTGCAGATTTTAGGCATTATGAGAATGTTGCACATAACTGCGTTTCTGTCAATATGCTGGCCATAATTCGCTATGAGCAAGTTTAATAAAGTATTAAGCGATTAGATTAACCTCTGCGCACTCTTGGTGACTGAGATTTTTGGTTCAGCTTGCGTCACTTGCTTGCGACTGGATTACTCCAGCCAAAGTAGAGGTGTCTTTTCTAAGAGCGTTAATTTCGGTAGGGCATACCGTATTTGAGTAGTCCTCTTTAATCTAGTTCGGTTTTTGTTCAAATACGAGTTTTCCTAGACGGCAACACCGTGTTTGTGTGACTACGTACTCAACAACCTAGTTAAGTTTTTACGTTGTCTAGTTATACTCAATTTTAAACTTATGACGATCGTAGCACACCTAGTACAAGACTCATGAGCATTCTTGATTGAAATCTTGCAGCGTCCCTGAAGTCAAGCGAGGCTTTAGTCTCGCTTGACTTCAGCATCCCGTCTTTTTCTCTAACCTGTGGCACTGCGATCTCGCGATCGGGTTGAGGCCAAAGGTTTTGTTGTTTGTCACAGCCGATCGATGTCAAACATCCCTGATGACAGCAGATAATTTACAAAAAGACCAGAACTAATAACTCAGAGCAGCCACATTTCAATTGTACGATCGCAACAACCACTCTCGAAAAAAGAAGTGAGTGTGGGGGAGTGGGAGAGTGGGGGAGTGGGAGAGTGGGAAAACCCGCCTTCTGCCGAATGCCTTCTTTCCTCTTCCCTCTTCGTTCCCCATAAGAAAGCCTGTTAAACAAGTCCCTCAATTACTGGATGGAAGTAGAACGCCAGCGCCAAAACCGTATAAGCTGCCAACAGCAAAGTACCTTCGAGCCAGTTAGAGTTGCCGTCTGAACTGATAGAATTGGCGATCAGCACCGACACCGCAACCGCTACAAGTTCAAACGGGTTGAAATTCAAGTCCATCGGTTTGCCCAACACAAAACCTGCCAAAACCAACACCGGGGCAACAAACAAAGCAATTTGCAAACTCGAACCCACTGCCACAGAAACCGACAAATCCATTTTATTTTTCATCGCCACCGTCACCGCCGTCGTGTGTTCGGCCGCATTGCCAATAATCGGCACTAAAATCACCCCGGTAAACAGTGATGTCAGCCCCAAACTCGCCGTCGCTTCTTCCAGAGTACCCACCAACAGTTCCGACTCGACAGCTACCATCAGGGTACAGGCTAACAGCACCCCAATCCACAGCGGCAGATTGACTTTGTGGTCTGGACTGTCTGGTGCTAAGTTACTTTCGGCTAATTCTTCAAGCATTTCTATTTCTGCCACCCCTGCATCGTACAGATAACTGTGGGTTTTCATCGAAAACAGCAGCGTCAGCACGTAGACGACAATCAGCACTACAGCAACAGCGCTAGAGAGGTTCTGCATAGTTGCCGGAGGGATGCCAATAGAGGTGGCATTAACTGCCGTCGGCACCAAAATGGCAATCACGGCTAAGTTCATCGCTGAAGCATTCAACCGGGCGACAGTCGGCTGAAAATCTTGTTCTTTGTAGCGCAAGCCGCCCAGCAGCATCGCCAATCCCATCACCAGCAGCAGGTTGCTCATAATTGAACCGGTGATGCTGGCCTTGACAACATCTATTAGTCCGGCGTTGAGTGCGACGATGCCAATAATCAGTTCCGTGGCATTTCCGAAGGTAGCGTTCAGCAAACCCCCCAAATTGGCACCGAGGACGACGGCGATTTCTTCGGTGGCCGTCCCCATCCACGCGGCTAGGGGGATGATGGCTAAAGCCGAGGTGACGAAGATTGTGGAGGGTTCCCAGCCGAGAAAGTGTCCGGCGATGGAAACCGGGATAAATAACAGCAGGCTGGAAATTATTGTATTTGTGTTTAGCATTTAGATTCTCAAAAGCTGCCAACCGTCAATCATAGCCTGCCACAAAGTTTAAGAATGGGGGAGGGTTCGATATTTGGGTGTTGGCTTAAAGCTGGGGGTGGAGGATCGAGCGATCGCTGCATTGCGGCTTTCACGGATGTGACAAACTAAGAGAGCGATTTGTTTAGCCGATCGGTTCAATGGATTTTTGTATTCGATTAGCTTCCTTAGAAGACATTCCTAAGCTGACAACTTTAATTCCTGATTCTGCTAGAGCTTTGCAAGTAGGCTACTATAGTTCAGAGCAGATTGAAGGCGCACTGGGCATAGTTTTTGGGGTTGATACTCAACTGATTCTAGACCAAACATACTTTGTTGCTGAGAACAATCACCAAATTGTTGGTTGCGGTGGTTGGAGTAAGCGTAAAACGCTTTATGGAGGTGATTCAGGCAAAAATAATCCAGAAGACAGGCTGCTCAACCCAGACAGCGAATCGGCAAAGATTCGTGCATTCTTTGTTCATCCAGCATGGGCACGTCGAGGAATTGGAAGTCAGATTATGCGAGTATGTGAACTGGCTGCTGAGCGTGCTGGATTTAAGGAAGTTGAGATGATTGCGACGCTAGCGGGAGAGCCATTTTACACAAAATTTGACTATTAGGTGATTGAGCGGTTTTAAATTTCTCTCCCAAACAGTCAGATCCTCCCCGCTGCCCGTATGTTTAAGAGCTTTGGGCTCAGATCCTCCCCGCTGTCAGTATGTTTAAGAGCTTTGGGCGCAGCCCATAAAATATGAGGCATAATAAAATCAGTTTCGCTTAAATCCGATGGTAAATCAATGAGATGACAAAAAAAGCAAATAATTATCAGCCATGTCAATAAAAGTAGATTTTTTCAAAGTAGAAGTCGTCCCGCACGATCCCAATTGGCGCAGCGCCTTTGAAACTGAGTCGAAACTGATTGCAATTGCACTTACGGACAATGTGGTTGCTATACATCACATTGGTAGCACAGCCATTCCACAAATTCATGCAAAGCCGATCGTCGATATGTTAGTTGAGGTTAAAGATATTCTTAAAATCGATACACATAGTTCAGAAATGGAGGCATTAGGTTATGAAGCGATGGGTGAGTTTGGGATATCGGGTCGTCGTTTTTTTCGCAAGGGTAATGAAGCAGGGATTAGAACACACCACCTTCACGGGTTTGAAGTGAACTCACCGCAGATAGATCGCCATTTAGCGTTTCGAGATTATATGATTTCCCATCCTGAGGACGCGCAGCAATACAGCGAACTCAAACGAGAACTCGCAAACAAATACCCTGATAATATTCAGGCGTACATGGACGGAAAAGATGGGTTCATAAAAGCAATGGATCTGAAAGCGGCAAAGTGGCGAGCATCTCATTAAAATTATGATATTGGCAGTGGCAATTATTGATGTTAAGCCTAATATGACTGGATCAACATAACATATGATTGATATCGGTCTCACACACATCGCACTGCCACTTTCTGATGTCGATCGCACTATCGAATTCTACTCCAAGTATGCTGGAATGCAGGTCGTTCACCGCCGCATCGATGCAGAAGCCGGTGTTGCTGTGGTCTGGCTTTCCGATCGCACTCGCCCTTTTGTAATTGTGCTAATTCAAACAGACTCCGTACATCCCGTTCTGTCTCCCTTGGCACACCTGGGAGTAGGTTGCAAAAGCCGCGAATCTATGGACGAACTCTGCGAGAAAGCACGTCAAGAAGGCGTACTGCTTGAGGAACCAAAAGATGCTGGATATCCGATCGGCTACTGGGCTTTTTTGCGAGACCCGGACGGTCACACGCTGGAACTATCCTACGGGCAAGAAATCGGATTTACAGTGGAGAAAGCTACTTAAAGTTATAATAAACAAATCGCCCTCCAAACCCGATCGTTTCTCATCTGGAAATAGACTGGAGAATCAAATGACCGCAACAATCATCGCACCACCCAGAAAAGAATCACCCCTTCTGTTTGAGGGACTGACTTGGAGAGAGTTCAAAGCAGTTGAGCAATTGTTAGACCGTCCAGGATATCGGTTTTCTTTCCTGGATGGAATTCTGGAGATACGACGAAGGCATGGAGAACCCCACGAAACTGTTAAAGCAAGAATTGGCGCATTGGTGGAACTGTACCTGCTGATGGCGGGGTTTGACTTTACTCCAACTGGCTCAATGACTCTGGAAAGTGAAACGGGAAAAGTCAAGCGAGAGGCGGATGAATCTTATAAACTTGCTCCTGGTCGCAGGCTACCCGATTTGGCGATCGAGATCGTGTTTTCCAGTGGTGGCATCAACCAACTGGAGGCATACAAGCGGCTGAAGATAAAGGAAGTGTGGTTCTGGGAAGATGAATTGTTAGAGGTTTATCACCTCCGGGGAGAGGGCAATACACTTTATTATGAAAAGGTTTCCAGTAGTGAGGAGGTGAAAGGGATCGATTTGGATTTGTTGTTGCGTTGCATCAATATGGTGAATCATGTTGATGCAGTTAAGACTTTTCAACAGGGACTTCAGAAATAGCTGGGAATAGGGGATTGCGCCTCCTTTTTCCACCTTTGTTGACATCTAAATATCCGCAAAAACCAATGGGGAATGGCAATGATGCAAGTTGTAATTGTGGGAGCGGGGCCAACTGGTGCGGCACTTGCCTTGCTGCTGGTGAAACGAGGTATTGCCGTAACCTTGGTTGAGGCGGCAAAAGATTCCTACCGAGTGTTTCGCGGTGAAGCGTTAATGCCTAGCGGATTGGATGCGATCGCACAAATGGGCTTATCCACTATGCTAGAAGGTGTTCCACACCGACAAATTGATGCCTGGGAGTTCGTTGTGGGCGATCGGCAACTATTTCGAGTTGATGAGCCAATGGGGTCAAATCGACCTTGTACGCTGGTATCGCAACCGCCTTTGCTAGAAACACTAATTTCAGAAGCTAAGTTGCATCCAGAGTTTGAATTTATCTCAGGTGTTCCCGTAAAAGATTTACTGTACAGGGACGATCGCATTGCGGGTGTAAAGCTAGGAGATGGGCGAGAAATTCCTGCTGCACTTGTGATTGGTACAGATGGTAGAAACTCGGTTGTACGACAACGTGCAGAATTAGAGTTAGTAAAACAGCAGAATAGTATAGATGTTCTGTGGTTTAAACTTGCCGCTCATCCTCGGTTTGTGGCGGATAATGTATTTTATGCGATCCTGAATGGCGGTAGCGCATTCAGTATCTTTCATGGGGCAGAATCAGGAAAACTTCATCTGGGTTGGGTGCTATCGGCAGATGACAAAACGGATTGGAAACACACAGACTGGGCAGAAACTTTGGCATCGCGATCGCCTGCGTGGATGGCAGAACATTTCCGCAACTGTGCCGATACGATCGAATCTCCGATGCGATTGTCTGTTGTGGTTGGTCGCTGTCCGCGCTGGCATCGACCAGGAATCATACTTTTGGGGGATGCTGCACATCCCATGTCTCCGGTCCGCGCTCAAGGAATTAACATGGCGTTCCGCGATGTAATTGTTGCCGCCAATCACCTTGTACCTTTATTGAAAGCAGGGGCTAATTACGAGGATATTGACTTAGCATTATCGCGGATTCAGGCAGAACGCGAACCGGAGATTATTCGCGCCCAACAACTTCAAGCACAAGAAGCGTGGAAAGGCGAACAACTGCGAAAAAATGTATTTATACGTTTATTGATGATGCAAACGGCTCCGTTTTTGGGTGAAAAAATTAAACAATTTTGGGTAAAAGGACAGTATGAATTGCGCCAAGGAGTAACAGAGGTAAAATTGGTTGTGTGAAAATAGGAAATTCAAAATTAGGAGAAGATTTTATGCGATCGACAACAATCAAAGGACCGATCGGCACTATTCACATCATCGAAGCCAGCCCGCCTGTCACCGCTGGGGAGTCGGAACTGCTGCCGGTGGTGTTCGTACAGGGTATGACGGTTTCTGCGAGCATCTGGGATGTACAGCTTGCCCGTGTCGCCCGTACCCGACGCGCGATCGCCCTTGATATGCGGGGACACGGTGATTCCGCACCGCCGGAGGACGGCAACTATGCGCCCGCCTCCTGTGCAGCGGATGTTTTCGCGGTACTCGATGGGCTGGGACTCGATCGAGTGGCGATCGTCGGGCACAGTTTCGGTGCTTGTATTGCCCT
This sequence comes from Microcoleus sp. S28C3, assembly GCF_036700785.1. Classification (NCBI taxonomy): domain Bacteria; kingdom Bacillati; phylum Cyanobacteriota; class Cyanophyceae; order Oscillatoriales; family Microcoleaceae; genus Microcoleus; species Microcoleus sp. S28C3. The sequence continues at coordinate 20,531 of NZ_JAUBPO010000076.1, forward strand.
CGCCACAGCAGCCGCCGCACCGCACCGCATCGCGCAGTTGATCCTGGCAGACCCACCTGGAGACTTTACCAAGGTGCCTGCAGAGGTGCACGAGGCACGCATCGTCCCCTACCAGAGGGCTCTGGAGACGGAGGATTGGCGGGCTGCTGTGGAAACCAGCTTCAATGAGGCACTGACAGGAAGCACGGCCCATACGCACGATCGGATACTCGCTTGCTTGGCGGCGACTCCACAGGATTGTCTGTCTGGAATGTCTCGCGGGATGTTTGCCTTTGAAGCCGTTGATGCTCTCGATCGCTACCTAGCAGCCCCTGGAACACGGGCCCACGCCATTATTGCTCCCTCAAACACTTTTCCGTTCAGTCTCCACGTCCTCCGTCCCACGCTGACGACAACTACGCTACCCGATACTGGACACTGGCTGATGCTGGATGCGCCAGAGGCCTTTGCTAGGGAACTTGATATCTGTTTGGAAGGTGTTTAATATAGATTTCGACAAAATCTGTTAGTTTTACCACAATTCATCGAGAGTTAAGTTGTGGGGGTTTTTGAGGATGAAGGCGTTGTTGTCTTTGATTAAGTCACCGCTACAGAGAATCGGTAAGCGTTCTTGATAAGCTTTAATCGCCAGGATATAATCTTTGTCTGCGAGTGAAGTTTTAATTTTCCGCAATTTGGCAACTACAAGGCCGAGGAGAGTAATTTCGCCACTTAAATTTTTGGTATTTGGGGTGTGAATTTGCATAACAATTCCCTGAATAGTCGTGTTGGGAATGCGGGTAAGTAGTTCGCTTAAAATTTCAATTTGAGGGCGATTTTCTGCGTTTTCTAGGGTTTGGATTGCCTCGCGGATGCGGGCTGCATAATCTCCCAGGTTTTCCCGCTTAGGTAGCAATATTTCAAATTCTTCTGCATCGGCTGTTGGTTTGTGCCAAAGTGTGGCATTATCTAAGAAAGGTTGGTCTTCATGCCAGCCGTGAGTTTGTAAGTAATTTCTCAGTTGGTTTAGCTTGATTGTTTCGAGAGTTTGGCTATCTTTTACGGTGATTTTCATGGTTGAACTCCTTGGCTAATTCTGTCCATAATTGACTGAAGGGCGGCGACTGTAAATTGGTTGGTTCTGGGGATGGTGACGTTGACAGAGTTTGTGTTTGGTGTTTCTCGCTTTCCCCGCAGCGATATCCAATATCCGCAGCCTCTGATGCAAAGTTCTGTTTCGGACTGGGTTAACCATTCTTCGGGCGTTTCGAGGATTAAAACGACAACTAAAATTCGGGGAATGGCGAAGTTATCCATTCTTAAGTCGTCGTAGTTTTTGAGCTTGAGGGGGTAGCGGATGGAGTTATCGTCTTGGATATCTCTTGATGTATATTTTAACTGCAATTCTAAGCGAGGTGCTCTAATGGGGCCTGTCCCGCCTTTCGCAGCTATTCCCCAATCCACGCTGTCATCGTCTACGAATGGTTTGTAGAGGGTATAGCCGGCAACGGTGGTGACAGCTTGCAAGTAGATGTTGCTGAATTGTTCTTTTTGTTGGTTGATGTCCACTTCAATAGTTTTCGATTATTAGAGTTGCTGACTTGCATTCCTATTTCTTAATTAAAGGTTCCCAGATGCCTGCAAAATCTGCTTTATGTGTTCTCCTAAAACTTTTATTTCTTTTGTCTGAACAATGTATCCCAAGTGGATCATCAGATTTGTCAGACTAATAGGTTGTTGACTGGTAGGTATTGTTTGAATTACGATTTCTCCCTGCGCGGTCATGCAAGGGCCACTAAAAAGTACACCAAGTAAGAAAACTCTTGTGTATCCCGCAAATGTCCCTGACTTGGTGGTGAACATTCCTTCATTTACAATCAACACAGGTGAGCCAGAAGAACCAGGGAAACAGGCTGCATCAATTACAGTTGTGCTTCTTCCTTTAAAATCCACAGCCGGATGAGTTGCAGTAGTTCCTCTTCTAATAAGCGGTAAATTGTTAACCTCATCCCACAACCCGTTAGGATAGCCTATCATTAGCACTTCTTCCACTGCACTAAGTTCTTCAAGGTCAGCCTTAGATAAAATAAAACTATTGTCAATCGCGCAGTTAAATATAGATTTCCCCTGTATTTCAGCTTGACTCCGTAGAGGTTTAAATAGCATTGCACATAAATCTACATTATTGTCAGGATGAGAAATCCAGTGGTTTTCAAAATTATCTAAACCCACAGTAAAGAAGTCGCCCGATGGCTGTGGTTCTTCTATAGTTTTATCTAATTCATGCAGTTGAAAACTCCCTGTTACAGCGCCAGCCACAACGTGCTTATTAGTTATTATTGCAGATATATGTGTCTGCTCATCGACTAGAAAGTTGAAGAAAAAGCCAGTACCCGTGGCTTCCTCACCTGAAGACAATTGGACTGCTATCCGAACGGTACTGAAAAGGAGCTTTTCACTTATTGTTTTTGGTTTAATCATGTTAAAGTTTTGACTAATTTTTCGGAGGCGTTCAGCTAGCTTCACACTCTCCCATTTTATCATTACTCTTCAATTTCCACATCCACCGCTTCTAACTCAGCTTCCAACTGCTCAATTGTCGGCAAACATCCTTTCAGGAAAAGCTATTTGTAAGTCAACAGCTAAATTGTCTAAAACTTTTGCTCCCCATCCTCGCTGCTGTTGCCTGTTTAAAATCTTCCGTCCAATTGGCCAGTAAAGCAACACTAATTCGCAGTTAACAGAAAGTACGGCCCGCACTTGATATTGCACAATACGTTCTTTAAGTTCTCGCAAAAAATCATGATAATCTTCAGCAATTGACGAACTATCCGCCAGAACCCACCCTCTGCCGATTTTCCAGAATAGTCGCCTCTAACTTGGCACTCTCGGCAAATGGTCTTTCCAACTTCGCCGTCAAATGCAGCATCTTCTCGTCCAAACCCTCCTCCTCCTCCAATGCCTCCGCCTCCGCCCCCACATACCTCTCAGGAGTTAAAACATAACACTTACCGTTTTGCTTTTTTGTTGCCTTTTGACTCCGCACAAGTGTTACAACTCTTCTGGAAAGTACATTTGCAGCAAATTTGCCCCGCCCTAACCCAACTAGCCTAACTTCTCCAGGACTTAGGTAAAAAGCACCTAAAGTATGATGCGAAACTAGGGCAAAACTCTTATTCTATAAATCGATCGGGCATTAAACCGATTATCCACAACCGCCAAGATTTATTGCCAAAAATTAAATCTTTCCGGCGAAAAGTTGCTATTTAATGAATAAGACTTTACAATCCAGCAAGGTAAATGAAACTCTCAACGAGCAGCCCTGCAAGCACGAACCTGAAATGGGTCGCAAGTGCCAAAAAGCAGCAAAAGCTACCTTTTTTAAGTCTTTCAACAGCAAAGCATTGGCAAAAACACCAGGGATCGACGGTTGGCATCTTGGAACGAATGCTTTGCTAGCAATACTACAAATGTATCAAAACTTATCTGCCAAAATTTACCCCTAACAGATGCCTCGCTACAACTCTTGCTGCGTAAGGTTTCAGTTTCTAATTAGGCTGGTTTTATTGTCTTTAACTACTTGAGGATTCGATCGCATGATTTCGATTTCTACTACTCAATCCGATGTGCTACCTTTGTCTTCGCCAACCGTAACGGCTGCAACCCAAACCAGCGTGGCTGCAGCAACTGGGGTGTGCGTGACGGTTCACGGTCACTTTTACCAGCCGCCCCGGGAAAACCCTTATCTGGACGCGATCGAACGCCAAGCCAGCGCCTCTCCAGCCCACGACTGGAACGAACGCATTGACAACGAGTGCTACCGCCCCAACGCCTTTGCCCGCATAATCAACGATCGCGGCGAAGTCACGGGGATCGTCAACAACTACGAGTATATGAGCTTCAACATCGGGCCGACCCTGATGAGCTGGCTCGAACGCTACGACACGGAAGTCTACCAGCGGATTCTGGAAGCCGATCGCAAAAGCTGTCAGCGGCTCAACGGTCACGGCAACGCGATCGCGCAAGTATACAATCACATCATCATGCCGCTGGCTAACGAGCGAGACAAATACACCCAAATTCGCTGGGGGATCGCAGATTTTCGCTCCCGGTTCGATCGCGATCCCGAAGGAATGTGGCTCGCCGAAACCGCCGTAGACTACGCCACCCTCGAAGTTTTAGTCGCTGAAGGCATCCGCTTCATTGTCTTAGCCCCCTCCCAAGCCGAACGCTGCCGCCCGCTAATCGGGCAAAACCACGAAGGGGAACCAGGGCATAATTCCGAATGGCACGAAGTCGGCGGGGGTCAAATCGATCCGACTCGCCCGTACCGCTGCTATTTGAAACCAGAAATGCGATTGATGGCTGACCACCAACTCTCGCCGCTGAGCACTCACTATTTTGGCCGCCAGCACTCCCAAAATTCTCCAGCCCCAACTGCCAACACTCCCTACATCGATATCTTTTTCTACGATGGCCCGATCTCGCGGGATATGGGCTTCAATGACGTTCTCAGCAGCAGCCACCACTTGGTGGGGCGCTTGGGTCAAGCAGTGCGGGGAGACCACCGACCGGCTCAATTAATCTGCGTGGCGACGGACGGCGAAACTTTCGGCCACCACAAAAACGGTACCGAAAAATGCCTCGCTTACGCCTTCACAGAAGAGTTTCCCCGTCGAAACTGGACGGTGACGAATTTTGCTCATTATTTAAGTCAAAATCCGAGCGCTTGGGAAGTGGAACTCAAACCCGTGACGGCCTGGAGTTGCTCTCACGGGGTCGATCGCTGGCAAGATGATTGCGGCTGCGGTGGCGGCGGCGAGTGGAACCAAAAATGGCGCCGCCCTTTGCGGGATACTCTCAATTGGCTGCGCGATCGGCTGATTCCGATTTACGAAGAAGCGGGGCGCAAGCTGTTGTGCGACCCCTGGAAAGCCAGAGATGAATATATTTATGTCATCCGGGATCGATCGCCCGCTAACGTTGACAGTTTCCTCGAACGCCATCAAGTGCGCCCCCTCGATGCCGGAGAACAGGTGGACGCCCTGCGGCTGCTGGAAATGCAGCGCCACGCCCTGTTCATGTTCACTAGCTGCGGCTGGTTTTTTGAAGAAATCTCGCGCCCAGAAGGCGTGCAAATTCTGCGCTACGCGGCCCGGGCGCTGGAATTGGCGGGGGAAGTTACCGGCGTGCAGCTAGAAAAGGATTTTGTCGCTCAACTAGCCCTCGTACCCAGCAACGTTGACTATTTCAAAACAGGGGCCGAAGTTTACCGCAAACTCGTGGTGACAGCCCAAATTAGTCTCAGACAGGTGGCAGCCCACTACGCGATCAGTTCTCTGTTTGCCAAATATCCCCGGGAACAGCGAGTTTACTGCTATCAGGCCCTGCAGGAAGATTTCCAAATTCAGCGCATGGGCTCGATGACTCTGGCTGTGGGTCAATTGCAGTTAACCTCGGAAATTACGCGGGAAACAGAGGTTTATGTGTTTGCTGCGCTGCACCTCGGCGGCTGGGACTTCCACTGCTGCATTCAGCCTTTTGGCAGCCGCCGGTCTTACACTATGCTCAAGGAGCGGTTGTTTGGAGTTATGCAAGAAGCTTCGGCAGCCCACGCAATTCTGGAAATGGTGCGCCTGTTTGGGGATCAGTCCTTTAGCTTGCGGGATTTGTTTGCTGAGGAACGCCACCGGATCGTGCAGTTGCTGAGTCAGGAAAATTTGACTCGGTTGGATCAGCTTTACACCCAGGTTTACCGGGAAAATTACGGGGTGATGATGGCGTTCCACCGCGACGAGCTCCCGGTGCCGGTAGAGTTGCAGGTGGCTGCTGAGGTGGCTTTGGGACACCGCTGTTTGACGGCGGCGAAGGCCCTGGAAGTGGAAACGGAGGATGTGGAACCGCTGCTGGCAGAAATAGAGGCGATCGCCACTGAAAGCGGCCATCTCCGCTGTCGGTTGAACGTTCCCGAAGTCAAGCAAATTTTGGAAAAGATGGTTTGGCGCTCGCTAGACGCGCTGCTGCAAGCAGGATCGGGCCCGGAGGATCGCTCGCCTGTCAAGTTAGAAACTGATATCCGCACGATCGAGCGTTTGATTGCTGTGGGCGATCGGCTGAGTCTGGGTTTGTGTCTGGATCGATCGCAGGAACTGTATTTCGATTCTCTGTACAGTCAAATTGTGCCTCTGTGTTTGGGCTGGCTGCAACTGCAAGATGCCTCGGCGGGCGACAGTGTGGTCGCTGCCGTTGCCTTGGGAATTGCAGGTTCCGGCGTCGGCTGGGACTTGCCTTCGATCCGGCAGTTGCTGGAGTTGGGCCGAACCTTGGCCGTTGATGTTGAGTGTTGGTTAAATCAGTTAAGTTGATCGTTTCTCGATTAGCCAAGGAAATCAATTCCCGCCCTTGAGAATCCACCCGATCGGGCTTTAAAGACCGATCGGGCCTGCGGGATCGACCGAGGATCGATCGGCATGAAGGCTTGCGAGGATCGCGGCTGGGGATCAAATCAGCGACAGGGAACCGCCAACTTTGTTTAAGTTTTCGCTCTACTTGTGGGAAGATAAGAAGACTGTCGGCAAAGCCTACAAGTGTTAAGCACCCGTAGGCTTTGCAGAGTTTTGAAGAGAGAACACTAAATATAAGTCTATGAAAGTTGGCGATCGCGTTTGCATTAAAAACTCTGTTGTTGTCTACCACCACCCTCAAAATCGCAGTCAACCATTTGATATTAAGGGTATGGAAGGAGAAATCGTGGCGATCGTTCACGAATGGCACGGCCGACCTGTCAGTGCCAATTGGCCGGTTCTAGTTCAGTTTGACAAAAAATTTCGAGCTCACCTGAAAGAGGATGAGGTCGAAGTGATCTCTTCGGAAGTCTAGCTGTCTCAAAAGTTGAAGCCGGAGGCAAAAGACAATATCAAATCCGGTCTGTCGATTTTAGATTTTAGATTTTAGATTTACTCCACAGATGAATCTGGAAGCTTGAACTAGAATCTAAAATTTTGCGCCGCGACTCCTGTCGTTCGCAACTATCCGTTTTTGGGCGGGAGTCATATAGCTGTTGTACAGTTTGTAGTGAGGACTTCAGTTTTTTCTATAGCTTTTAGTCGATCGCCGGGACTAAAGTCCTTACTACCAACCATCTTTTTTATTTAATCCTTAATTTTTCGACCGTCCGCGGCTGAACCAACCGAAGATATTCAAATCTCCCTGCATTTTCTGCAATTCCTGCTGATGCTGCTTGGCTGTAGCGTAATACCACTGGCAGTGAAGTTCTAGTTCTTGACGGTACTTAATTTCATCGTAAAACTCCCGGACAATTTGGTGTCTCTGAAAAATTTCGGCCGCGGGAGTCGGTTCTGGGGCAATGTTTTGCAACTCGTGGGGCAGCATGATTGTTTGGGGGCGACTGTGGCAAATATTTGCTGTAATGACTTTAAGCTAGCACAATAAATCATAGGATTTTAGATTTTAGATTTTAGATTTTAGATTTTAGATCGTATCAGTTTGATTCGGAACTTTATCTGATGAAGTTTTGTATGGGCGGGTTCGCCCAGATATTTGATAAGTATAGACAAATTATATAAACCCGCCCCGCCCCTATAATTGGGATGCAACCGGATTTGATATTAGTTTAAATTCTTCAATCTAAAATCCAATATTTAAAATATAAAATTTTGTTAAAGCCATCCCCGCAGACGATAAACTATTAAGCCGAGGTATTCTTTCAAAGCTTTAGTTGACTGGTGTAACTGATAAGTATCCGGCAATAAATCCAAGGCGACTGCTTGCCAATTGTTTTGGGATGCTGCGATATCCTGCTGCGTTATCTGGAAGTCTGTTGGTGCTGGAATGGTTGCTATGCCTTGCCGCTTGAAAATTAAGAGCGATCGAGTCATGTGCATCGCCGATGTCACTAGCAAAACCGGCCCTTTTATGCCTTTAGCATCTAAAATTTTCCGCACGTTGACGGCATTTTGATAAGTGTTGTGTGAATCGGGGTCTTGCAGAATTGCTGATGCCGGTACACCCATTGTTTGGGCAATTTCTGCCATGTCTGCCGATTCGGGAGGCCCGCCACCTTTCCAATCTACTCTACCGCCGCTGAGAATTAACAGGGAAGCTTTGCCTTGCTTGTAAAGTCGGGAACCGTAGATTATTCGATCGCCCGCTTCCGCTAATTCTACCCAAGGACGGGGAGGTAAAGCTGCTTTGACACCGCCGCCCAAGACGATTATCGCTTCAGCTTGGGGGAGTTCGGCGGTTGGCAAGTTTTGCCATTCGAGCGATCGAACTAACGATTTTGAAACCCAACCGCTACTTCCGAGCAGTAAAATAATTAGAGCCATAGCAATTGGTGCAGCCACCCATTTGGGACGCTTCCAAAGTGTGATTAAAGCCGCCATCATTAACAGGCAACTCAACCCCAAAGGATAAATAAATAGCGGCAGGAGTTTCGATAGAAATACAAACATTAAGCAAGTAATTCAAATTGCTCGTTAGCGGGAAGGGGTAATGGGCGATCGGTAATCGCTAATCAGTAATTAGTAATTTAGGTGGCGGGAGTTGTTAATTTTTAGTATTGAGTTTTGAATTGTGAACTCTTTAACTTAAAACCGCGCAGCGTTGCGAGGAAAGAAGCAATCTCAATACTCAAAACTCTTTTCGGTGCTAGCGGCGATCCTCTGGCCCTGACAACCAGCCAAACAATGTAGCAGCATCACTCCTAGAGGTTTTGCTATATTTATGGCCGTCCGTTTGCACTACGTCTTTATTGAGGATAGCATCCGAGGTTTTATCCTTGGAATTTAAATTCGGGTTGAGTATTAATTCGTTGTGCCACCAAGCGACAACTAAACCTGCTGCCACGCCGCCCATGACACCAAAGCCGAGACTCAGGGGCAGCGTACATCCTACTAAGCGAAACCCAACGGTAAACAACACAAACCATATCAGCGCGGGGCTAAACCCCTTGGAGTCTCCGGTAAATTTTGGCATGAGCTGCAAGTTTTGTTTGTAATCACACAGAAAGATATTTACAATATTAGCAGACAATCAAATTGCCAAGGGCGATCGATCTACAACTACTCCCTACAAATCAAGTTTAATTGTACCTCTAAGTCTTGCGCGGTATCTACAATGTTTACAGAAATTTGTTCTAATTCTGTAAAAGGTTCAAAAGCTGCTTGCTGCGAACTCAATAGTTCTGCTGTCGCGTCGGCAATATCGCCCCGGCGCTGTTGCAGCCGTTCTCGCAATACTTCAATTGGTGCGGTGCAGTAAATAATTTGCAGGGGCAAGCCGTGGGATTGAGCCTGATTAATTGCATCCGTTCTCAAGTTTTGGCGATCGAACTTTGCATCTAAAATCACATCCCAACCTCGGTCAGCCAGAATGATCCCCAACTCTAACAATCTACCATAAGTCTGCGCGGTCATTTCATCCGAGTACAAATCTTGTCCGCCGCGTTCATTTAAAGAAATCCCGCCTAAATGTTTGCGAACAGCGTCGGATCGAATATGAATTGCCCCAGTGCGGCGAGCCAAATATCGAGCTGCTGTACTCTTCCCAGAACCAGACAAACCGGACATCAAAGTTAACTTTCCCCGGCGCGGTTGTGTGTATTGCCAAGCCAGTTTATAGTAATGAGAGGCAGTTTGTGAAATCTCTGCTTTTTGGGCTGTTGAAATAGCGGCATCGTCCAACATTAACGAAGTTACTTTCGCTCTAACATAAGCTTGACGGCTCAAATACAGAGGCAACAGTTGCAGTCCTTCCCAATCCCCTGTTTGTTCGATGTAAGTATTGAGAAAAGCATTGCCCAAGTCTCTGCGCCCCCGGGATTCCAAATCCATTACTGTAAAAGCGACATCGTACATGACATCAACCAAGCGAAAATCCTCATTAAATTCAATGCAATCGAACAGCAATATTTTATCTTGCCAAAATGCTATATTCCGCAAGTGCAAATCTCCGTGGCACTCGCGAATTTTATTATTAGCAATCCGCCGATTAAATAATTCTTGATTTTTTTCAAAAAACTCATCTGTATAATCTTTAGTTTCCTGAAATTGCACCTGAGTCTGCGGCCCGCCGATATATTTTTGCGAAATCAGGTAATTGTTGTCTATTGCAGCCCGAATCTGACTGACTTCGCCAAATGTGCGAAGGTAGCTATTACTAATTGCCGTGCTGTGAAACTTGGCAACTTCCCGCCCTAAGTCTGCCATAAGTTGCTCGGTCAACAGTCCGTGTTCCAACAAACTAAGCAACAGCGAATCTTGAGGAAACTCCCGCATTTTCAGTGCGTATTCTACAACTTCAGCCGGAGTTGTAGCAGGTAAGTTGCTGCGTAATTGAAAGGAATCCCCAATTTTAATAACGGGCAAAACTTCGAGATAAATTTCCGGTGCAGTGCGTCGGTTCATCAGCAATTCTTGGGTGCAAAAATGCTGCCTTTTTTCCAAGGTTGAATAGTCGAAAAAACCAAAATTGACTGGTTTCTTTATTTTGTAAGTATAATCTCCTGTCAGCAGGACAAAGGAAGCGTGAGTCTGAATTAGCTGCACTGGTTCTGTCACCCCGTGAGGGTAAAAGCCGGGCTGCAACATTTGCTGAATCAGAGGTGGGAGACAAGTCATAGCGATTTTAGATTTTGGATTTTAGATTTTAGATTGGGGATTTTGGATTGTGAATTTTAGATTTTAAGTTGGGGACTTTAGATTGGGAGTGGGGATGTTGACTTTAATCCGATTTATTATAGAGTTGATAGTTAGTGTAAAAAAAAGCAGCGATGACAGAAAATAATCAAGAATCTGGTTCCGTGGATGTGTTTGGCGTGGGAAATGCCCTGGTAGACATCCTAGCATTGGTGCAAGATGAATTTGTACTCGACCACGGGCTGAATCGCGGCGGGATGACGCTGATGAATTCGGAAACGCAGGGGGGGATTTTGCACGATTTAGAGCACAATTCGCTGCAAATGCGATCGGGCGGTTCGGCAGCAAATACGATGATTGGTTTGGCTCAGAGCGGCGGTAAAGCGTATTATTCGGGGAAGGTTGCTAAGGATACTAACGGGGAATTTTACCGGCAAGATTTGCTGGCGGCGGGGATTGATTTTAACGTGCATCCTGCTGCTGAGTCGAACGAGCCTACGGGTACTTGTGTAGTGCTGACTACGCCAGATGCAGAACGCACGATGTGTACTAATTTGGGTGTTTCTACTACTCTGGCGGCGAGTGATATTGATGTCGATCGACTGGCTCACTGCAAGTACAGTTATGTTGAGGGCTATCTTTGGGATGCTCCCGATCCGAGAAAGGCTAGCATTGAGACGATGGAACAGTCTAAGCGTCTTGGTGTAAAGGTGGCTTTTACTTTTTCGGATGGCTTTTTAGTCGATCGATTTGCTGATGATTTTCACAAGGTGGTTTCGGAATATTGCGATGTAATTTTTTGCAATGCTGATGAAGTTCGGAGCTTTTTTAAGGAGGAATCTTTGGAAGAGTGCGCTCGGAAAATGAGCGAGATTTCGGATTTGGCTTTTATCACTAATGGGGAAAAAGGCTGCATGGTGGTGGAGAAGAAACAGATTGTTGATGTGGCGGGATTTCCGGTAAAGGCGATCGATTCTGTGGGTGCTGGGGATGCTTTTGCGGGCGGTGTTTTGTTTGGAATTACTAACGGTTTGAGTTCTGTACAAGCGGCTCGCTGGGGCAATTTCTTGGCTTCTAGCGTGGTGCAGATTCACGGGCCTCGGCTTGAGGGTTCTCAGGCTCATCTTTTGAGTGAGGTGATTTCTGGTTAGGAATTGAAAGGGGCGATCGCACTTTTTGGATTAAGGGCGATCGCTCTTTTTGGATTAAGGGCGATCGCTCTTGTTTGAACAGCAGATGAAGGCGGATGAACGGGGATGAACGCAGATGCAGCAAGGGCGATCGCGATATCGGTGCAATGCACGTCAATCCCTCCGGTAATGCCTTTACACCACCTTCACGCTCAACTCTGGTAGCTTCGCTTCAAACTTATCCACACTGAAAGGATCGAATTTTTTAGAGAGAAAAGTCCACTCTGGTGTTTCTGCTGAGCCACTCACTTCTAATGGAATTAGACTATTTGCCGCCTGGTTGTTCACAAAATCCTCCAGCCTTTTTCTCACATTTTCGGGTAATTTGTCGCCGATTTTCTCTAGTAGCACCTCTTTGAGATCGAAGACTGCTTCAACTTTACCCGTCAAACCCAAGTTAGTTGAAAAGTCTACGATCGGTTTGACAGTTGGAGTAAATTTATAGACCTCTCCCAAGCTATAACTATGAGGAATGTCAATCTTTAAGACTCCAGAATCCTTGGCACCCAGTTTCAGTTCATTGCCATTTTGCTTGCCATCAAAGTCAATTTCAAAACCCTTAATATCCAAGATTGACTTTTGTTTGAGATTACCTCCTGCTTTGATTTCTAGTCCGCCAAATTCTTCTAGAGCTACACCTACAGGTCTTGTGTAAGGAATCAACTTAAGAACGGGGACAACATCAACATACTGAAAAGCGTTGTCATCAGCTTCAAGCTTGTTGTCTTTGATCTGGTCAGTGGTTGCCGCCAAACCGAGATCTAGGACGATCGGCGACTCAAGCACTTCTTTCAACAGAAACTCATTGAGATCGAACTTGGCACCAGACTCGAACTTGGTCGATCGAGAACCTAAAAAAGGAATGTCTTTAATCCCGGCTTCTAGTCCAAGCTTATATTCGCCCATAAACGAGGCTCCCAGTTCTGTTTTCAAACTGCCTTCCGAACCTAAATTAGACTTAAAGCTAACAGCAACTGAGCTACCTGCTTTAGCTTCTCCCGGATAGCTAATATCGAATAAACTAGGGAAGTCAACATCAAATGTACCCGGACTCAAAAATGCTTGAAATTTGTATTCAAGCCCACCTTTAGCGAAGGGTTTCCCCAAGAATCCTAGCTCAACTTCTTTGTCAAACTTGGGGCCACCAGAGACATTTAGGCTGGGGTTAAATACTTGCCCTCCGCCCCACAAACTTTGGTCGGTTAAAGCAAAATTGATTTCTTTTGAGAGCGTTTTAGTGGGGACTGGTTTGTTGTCTCGATCGGGTGGTTCGGAATCGCTGGGTCGATCGGGCTTGTCTTTATCTGACTTGTCGTCACTATTTCCCGGCTGTGCGGGTTTTGTACCACCGTTACTACTTTTTCCGGGGTTAGTGTCGCCAGAGCACGGGTTTTGTAACATAGCTAAAGCATCCGATCGCTCGTCAACAAATCTATTAGCTACACTCTTTTGAATGTTCCCAGGACTGCTGGAAAAGTACACTAAATTTCCCGCACTATCTTTCTTGCCTCGCTCGGCATAGATAGCGTTGATTAGTTCACTTTCAGACATTTGTGAAATATTTTTGCCTTTCAAAGCATTATTCACGAGTTTGGTATTTGCTCCATGCTGGACAGCAGTAGACCAAATAACATTTTGCAGTGCCTTAGAGTGTTTATTAACATCTAAGTCGAGAGTCTTCTTCAGCTTATTTGCTAGCGGATCGTAATGAGTGATTTTGATATACTCATGTTGAGCTGCACTAAACTCTTCAGTATCTTTCGAGGCAATTTCCTGCCATTTCTTATCAAAGGCTTTACTACCGAGAGTTAGCGATTTAAGTTCAGAGTTCCATTTGCTAGCTATTTCTGAATTGAGAAAACCAGCTAACGATCCGGGTTTAGTTGCTAGCTGATAAGTTCCATAGGACTTACCACCAGTCGGATCGTCGCCAATGGTACCAGGGCCTCGGTTTCCTGTTTCATATTTCTCAGAAAGAGAACCCAATTCATAACAGTCAGACTTATTGCCACCGCTGCTATTTCCTCCGGAGTTATTGTTGCCAGGATTGGATGGTTTACCTGGTTCTTGGTAAGCAGTTGCCTTGTTGCCATTCCAATAGATATGACCGCCTTCAAAGTATTGAATCTTGTTACCGTTGCCACGATCGATTTCCCCACTCTTGGGAACTCCTAACCTACCATCCAATCCGCCTGTTTTCAAGTATTCTTGGCGGATACTGCGGTAAATCGGAAAAGTTCCTTTTGGACTGCTGACGATCGAACCGCGCTCAAATAGTTGATACCTGACATTACGACCTGAATAGTTGAGCACATCTGAAATAGGTTTGCCGATCGTATTTTGATATTTGTCGTAAACCGGATAGAATTTGCCAGCAATATTGTGACCGTTGATAGAGGTTGAATTAGGTGACTGTTGCTCTGGCTTTTCGATCGAATTTGCACTGCCATTAGATGCTGATACTTCTGCGGGAACCTCTATTTTTTGCCCTTCATAAATTACGTCGGGATTGGAAATGTTGTTGTGTTTGGCAATGAATTTGTAGTAATCTGGAGCAGCGCTGCCCATTGTTTCTTTGGAAATTTCGCTGAGAGTATCCCCGGCTTTAATCGTGTAAGATTGCCAGTCGTAAGATTTACCGTTAAATTGTTGTGCAGTAGCTCGTTCCATTGGTTTTACGAGCCCTTCGTAACCCCAAGTTTCAGGTGTTGCGAATTCTGCGCGAGTGCTTTCTTGCGGTGCAGTTTCCTTCGCTAACTGCACGGCTTTATCTAAATCCAACAATCCAAAACCTGTTTTCCGATCCCAGCCGGGTAAATTGACATCGATCGCACTTTGTTTGAGAATATCTATGATTTGGCGATCGCTCAACTCTGGATTGCTTTCCCACACCACAGACGCCATCCCAGTCGCTTTCGCTGCTGCAAAAGAAGTTCCCGCAAGCGCATCTAGATCGTTCTCCCCCTCGGCAACTACAGCATCCAAACCATAACCGTAACTCGAATAGGACGATCGGCGCACTCCGTCAAACGCCCCAACTGTCATAATATTGTCAAACTCCTGAGAAGCTTGACCCAAAACCGACATCACACCGCCGTCATTGCCCGCAGCAACCACCACCAGCACTCCATTCTGACGAGCATATTCTAAAGCCGCCCGCTCTCTGGGTGTCAACTCGTAGCGCGTCGTCACGCTGTCGTCGCCGTTAACTTGAGTTAAATCTAGGCTGAGATTGACAATAGCATTCTGCTTCCCCTGTGCCTTGACTTCATGCACAAAATCTGTCAGCGACAAGTCCCACTGCCCGGAACCGCTGGCGCGTCCCAGCCAAACAGGAGCGCGATCGTTAATACCGTCAATGCCAATATTATTACCTGCGCGAGCGCCAATCAAACTCCAAATAGCCGTGCCGTGTTCGTTGTCTGCATCAGACGACACTAAAGGGTTGTTGTCACCGTCAATGCGATCGCGCCCCAGTGTCACCTTAGAATAATCAAGATCGGGATTGTTGGCACCAAACCCAGTATCGATAATCCCGATTGTTGGCAGGCTGGGCTTCTTTGGTTGCGCAGGCGGTTCCGGCTCAGCAGGCGGTTGAGTTTCAGCCGGTAACTGGGTATCATCGATCGACGGCGGTGCAGGTGCAGGCGCAGGTGTTGGTGCAGGTACAGGTGTTGGTGCAGGCGCAGGTGTTGGTACAAACACAGGTAGCGGTGCAGGCGCAGGTGTTGGTGCAGGCACAGGTAGCGGTGCAGGTGCAGGCGCAGGTGCAGGTGCAGGTGCAGGTGCAGGTGCAGGTGCAGGTGCAGGCGCAGGTGTTGGTGCAGGCGCAGGCGTAGGTAGCGGTGCAGGCGCAGGCTTAGGTAGCGGTGCAGGCGCAGGTGTTGGTGCAGGCGCAGGCGTAGGTAGCGGTGCAGGCGCAGGCGTAGGTAGCGGTGCAGGCGCAGGCGCAGGTGTTGGTGCAGGCGCAGGCGTAGGTAGCGGTGCAGGCGCAGGTGTTGGTGCAGGCGCAGGCGTAGGTAGCGGTGCAGGCGCAGGTGTTGGCGCAGGTGCGGGTGTTGGTGTGGGTGGAGGCGGTTCTGTATCCGCAGGCGGTTTGCGCTCATCAGCCACTTTTGATGTGACATAATCGATCAATTTCTTACCGCCTTCAGATTTAGTCCAATCCTTAGCCGGAGCGATAACTTCTTTCACCTCCACCGCTTTGCCCGTCGCACCCGTCAAACGGAAAATCACATCCTCGTAGTCGTAATCTGACTTCGGAGTAATCGATCGATCCTCGATCGCGAATGTCTTACCATCGCCAGTAATATCTGCCACCTGGCCCAACAGCCAAGCATCATCCTCGTCACTGCTAGATAGCGAAAACAGCGGACTTTTGTTGCCGCCAATCTCAGGCTTATCAAATACTTCCTTAACCGTGCCATCTGGCACCAGCATCACAGCAAATGCTTCTCCTGGGTTCATCGCAAACTTCTTCACACCTTTGTAGGGCCCGGTGTTCAGATTTACCTTCCCTAAAGTACCCCTGAATTGAGGATCTGTTCCTTCTGTAATATCAGAAATCACGACGTGACCCAACACCGAATTACTCAGAGCCCTTTTTGCAGCTTCCTTGATAAACTCCTCAGAGCCTGGAGTAAATTTCTCCATACCCTGCAAACTAAATATGGCTAATTGTCCTTTGAATCCGCCGCCATCATACAGGAAATCAAACCCTACTTCACCGGCAGGATCGGGCGTAAAAAAACCAGAGTCAACCTTCAAACCCGTGAGCGAGTCAACTTTGTCATTTACGGCCAGACTAATCTGATAGGTTGTGTCGGAGGAGATGGGAGAAACTTTGAGAGTATAGTCTCCAGCAACCAAATTATCGGCACTGAGAGTTCCGGGCTTTTTGCCGCTAATTGAGATAGTTTCGATCGGCTTTCCTTGGCTGTCGAGCAGTTCCATTTTCAGACCGCCGCCGCTAAAACCTTCAGCCAAGACTTGGAAACTGCCTGCAGCAGGACGATTGAAACGATAAATGTCTGTGGAATCGAGCTTGCCAACGAAATCGATATTGAAATAGTTATCCTTGAGACTGCCGAGTTGAATGTTAGACATTTTGCACCCTGTCAACAAACTTACTTGTATTTTAATCAGTCGGCATAATTGAGCGATCGAGTTTCAATACATCTGGGCTGCTTCCCAGATGCGGTCTCTCCCCACAACACAGATATCCGCCCCTTCAAAAATCTACGATTGTAAGCTGCTACCTATCTCTCGGAATTAAGTCTTACTTTTTTCGCTGCAAGCAAACATTACAGACATTACTTTGTAGGCAGGATATAGGATTAGTTTTGGTTAAAGATTTTTTGAAAGAAAGCTCGTTACTACCTTTTATCTGTGGAGGATACTTTATGTGTGCAAAGTTGACAAGCAATCTGAACGATTACTAGCTGGGCGAATTTAGATGTCAGTCAATGAGACAGGACTTACGCACAGCCTCTAAATATAGGGTTTTGTAGGGCAATCCCCGCGCGGATCAAGAGCCCATACATCTGGATATGGCGCGTAAGTCCTGCTTGATGTGTTGTGGAAGGGGTCGAATTTCCCGTTTTCTTAGTCTCTTAGAGAGGGGCTTCGTTTGTGTAGTAGTGCTTTCAACGCCTGGGTTTTAACCGCCGAGTTTCAGCCGCCAATTTTATGGACTTCAACCACTAGAATAAATCCCTCTTTCTTGCAGTTGCTGCATAAAAAACTCTTCCAAACTAGGCTTAGCCAAATTCATCCCAATTAGCTGCCCTCCCGTACCGTTCAGACTAGAAAGAAACTCCTTCGGCTCGCCCTGCAAATGACCGTACCACAAATCATTATCAACTTCCATATCCGGTATCCATTTTTTCAGGATATTCAAGTGACCCCCCCTACCTTCAACCCGGTAAGTTTCAGTATTGCCGAGGAGTTGGTCGAGCGCACCAATGCAGATTAATTCACCCTTAGCCAAAATTGCCACTCGATCGCAAATCTTCTCCACATCAGACAATATATGCGAATTAAAAAAAATTGTTTTTCCTTGATTTTTCAGCGATAAAATTATCTCCCGCATCTGATAGCGTCCCATCGGATCTAAACCCGACATCGGCTCATCTAAAAATACCACATCTGGATTGTTAATCAAAGCTTGAGCCATGCCGATCCGTTGCAGCATTCCCTTAGAATACTGGCGCAACTGTTTTTTAATTGCTGCCGATTGAGATAGCCCAACTAAGTCTAGCAAATTCGGAATTCGCTGCCGCTGAATCGAGGGGGGAATTTGAAATAACCCCGCCGCAAATTGCAAGAATTCCCAGCCCGTGAGATAATCGTAAAAATAGGGATTTTCTGGCAAATAGCCGACTCGCTGCTTCACAGTGCGATCGCCCAAAGGCCTCCCCAACAGCAGCGCCCGGCCAGAAGTAGGGCGCACTATACCCAGCAAAGTTTTCAGCAGCGTAGTTTTCCCCGCCCCATTTTGCCCTAACAACCCGAAAGTTTCCCCCTCAGAGACAGTCAGAGTGCAATTTTTGAGCGATTCAATTTTTTCATTCATCCAAAAGCCAGTACGGTAGAACTTCCCCAGATTAAATGTTTCCACCACTGGGGTAGCTCCGGGCATCTCGGTGGGAGTTGGCGCATCTATAAGAGGTTCCATTTTCGTAAGCGAAATAAGTAGCACCTGATTATATTGTATGGCACAAGTTCAGTAATAATTGTTCTTTTTAATGTTAAACTAATATTAGCTGCACTTAAATATTTCTGAATATGGATCGTTCAAAAATTATTGCTATTATCACTGGGGTGATTTCTATAATTTTAGCAGTTGCCTACCTGCTGCTCGTCACCATCCTCGACTTCCGAGGCGAAATGCTGCCCGCACCTCAAAGTCAGTTGCCTGTCTCGCTGCCGATTCAGCAATTGGCTAATGCTACTCTGACTTTACCAGCACTGAGGATTTATCCTCAATTGTGACACAAATAATATAATTTAAATTCCGCAATTTCGCCCATAAATTATGTACGTAAAACTGCGGGCGAAATGCTGCTATTTGTAGGGTGCGCAATGCCAGCCCTGTCAAGGTGAGTGCTGAGCCTGGTTTAGAAGCCTTGCTGTAGAAAGATGACGGTGACGTGAGTTCACTA
>NZ_JAUBPO010000077.1:0-39387 GCF_036700785.1 Microcoleus sp. S28C3
GGAATCTCTCTCTAAATTCACCATAATTTCTACTCAGCTCCTTCTGAGTAAATTTGTGCTTAGTCTAAACTCCAGTTCCATAAGGCAAGAGCTGATACTGCGCTACGATCTCCAATATGTACACCAACAATTTCCCTAGTCTGGGCATCCAATGCAAGCCAGATCCACTGCTGATTGCCTTTATTGTCCACAAACGACCATAACTCATCCATCTGAACATTCAGGCGCTTTTTTGGCTTGGAACTCACCTCCACTTGCTTCTTAACAACAACAGCTCGGGCATTTACGTACCGCTGCACTGTATCTTCTGACACTTGTAATACACGAGCAATTCCGGCTTGAGAAATACGTTCAAGTAGCATCCGCTGCATTAACTCCTGTTGCTCTTTCTCCATAGCTTTCCACGCGGGATTGAGAACAAATTGACGACCACATTCTCGACATTTGTAGTGAAAGTTTACCATGCCGAGTCTGACCGTTACGACTAACTTCTTCGCTCGCCACAATTGGGGCAAGAATTAATTTCTACTGTCATATCACCAATGGCAAACACTTCTCTCTAATAGTAGCTTAAGTTTACTCCATCCTTTCCTTCAGGGCACTACCCTCTCACCCATTCCATCGACTTCAGGAGTCGGATGACAGAAACAGTAATCCAGAAACAATGGGTTGTGACCGTGGGTAATCCGCTGATTATCCATGGGTTTGATCCAGAGGGTTATCTGCTTTGTAATCCCCATTCTTCTGCCATAATGGTTGGGCAGGATCGAACGGCTTCAGGATTCTATTTTGAGCCTTTCCTCCTGGCATCAGGAAAAAGAACGAGTGTAGTAGTAATGTACACATCGGCCGATAGCCCTCAGCCCAACAAATTTTCATTGTTTAAAGAAAGCAAGGAAGAGGTAGGGAAAGCTTGGTGGTCCCAACAAAATCACTGTAGAATCGATCGAGTAAACGGCCTCAAACTTCCTGCTCAAACGACAGGCGGGACGTATGTTTCATTAGATGAGATGGCTCAACTGCCAGTTCCTCCTCAACCCAGTGAAATACAAGGCGATTTTCTACAAATCCAATTTCCCGATGCAATAGAGTTGGTTATTTCTAACGATCGATTCAAGACTCCATATTATGCCTCGATGCGTTGGACTCCCGATACTGAGAACACCCCCCGAAGCTGTACTTTAATCTACGAACAACCGGATCAAAAGGCTGATGTATTCGCCATTTAACAGGCTCAAATTTCGACTTCTGGATGAATGAGCTGGTATCCTTCTGCTTTGAGCTTCTGATTTGATATGCGCCGACTATTCGATCGCTTTGTTGTATCTGACCCATCCCATTCCACTTCAGGTAATTCGTAGCGATCGCACAGTTGTTTAAACAATTCACGAGCAGTAATTGGAACATCATTCACTACGTTATAAACTCCTTCTAATTGACGAGCGAGCGCCAACTCACTTGCTGATACAATGTCGTCCAGATGAATCCAGTTCGTGAAATTATTGCCTGTGCCGGGGCGAGTTGTGCCTGCAAGCTTACTTAACCGTTTCTTGAACTCGCGATCGGGTCCATAAATGGCTGCAAGGCGAAAGATACATACTTTCAAATCAGGGCTGGATGCTGACAGCAAAACTTGCTCTGTCTCATGTAAAATCTCTGCATGTCTGTCGGCTGGTGCCACAGGTGAAAGTTCACTAACCCAGGCTCCATTACTATTGCCATACACCCCAGAACTACTGGTATATATGAGTTGTTTTATGTTGGGAAAATGCTTCAAGGCAAGAACAAGGTTGTTGGCCGTATGCAGGTATGTCTCCTCGTACATATCGGAATCTACTTGTTGGTTTGCTGTAGGAGCGAGACTCAAGAAGACCACATCTTGATTTTGCAGGATTGTCTGTAATGTCTCTTCATCGCAGCGCTTCAGGACGATCGCCTGATTGGCAACTTTCTGTAACTCCCCAATGCGGTCTTGCGTTGTCGTCGTTGCAGTAATGACATGACCCTGGTTCCGCCAATGCTGGGCAACGGCACTTCCAACATAGCCACAACCAATAATTATAGCGTTCATCTGTTTTTTCAACTTCTGAAATAGAAGGCTCTAGATTGTATCTAAGATAATAATATATCCAAGTTACAAAACTTTACGTACTGTCTGGTGCCTATTGGATTTGCATTCTGGGCATTTCATGCTGCTTTTTCTCCATATCATCCCTCTAGTATGCAAGGCCAACAGAGTTAATCAGCCTTAGCAAACAAGCGAGAACGAGTAATAAAACGCTCTCCATCCGGCCCTTCCAGGGAAAAATCGCTGCCTCCGGGTCCCGATGCCACATCTATAATTAACTGCGTGTGCTGCCAATTTTTGTATTGCTGCGCTGCAATATAAAAGGGGCAACCGCCTATTTCGCCGAGTAATACGTCACCATCACCGATTATCAATTCCCCGTTGGGAAAGCACATGGGGGAACTACCGTCGCAGCAGCCGCCGGATTGGTGAAACATCAATTCTCCGTGTTGAGTTTTGAGATGGCTAATTAATTTTAAAGCAGCTTCTGTTGCGGTGACTTTTGCGATAGTTTCCATTGCAGTCTCTTTGTGTAGCAATTTTATTTCGTTTTTGAATGAGATTTTTTTTAAATTAACCGCAGAGGGCGCAGAAAAGGAGAGGAAAGAGAGAAAGAAGGAGTTCACGAATTATTGAAGTTTGTCCTTCTTCCTTTTTCCTTCCCAATGACTAAAACCTTAGAAAAAGCCTAAAGCTTTGGGGCTGTAACTTACCAACAAATTCTTGGTTTGCTGGTAGTGATCCAACATCATTTTGTGATTTTCGCGACCGATACCAGATGATTTGTAGCCGCCGAAGGCTGCGTGGGCCGGATATAGGTGATAGCAGTTTGTCCACACGCGGCCTGCTTGAACGGCGCGGCCCATGCGGTAGGCGGTGTTGATGTCGCGAGTCCAAACTCCGGCACCTAAACCGTAGAGAGTATCGTTGGCAATTTCTAATGCTTCGGCTTCGTCTTTGAAGGTGGTGACTGCTAATACTGGGCCGAAGATTTCTTCTTGGAAAATTCGCATTTTGTTGTTTCCTTTGAAGACTGTCGGCTGGAAATAATAGCCGTCTTGCAAGTCGCCGGATAAGATGTTTCTTTCGCCACCAATTAGACATTCTGCGCCTTCGGCGTGACCGATTTTGACATATTCGGCGATTTTTTCCATCTGGTTGATGGAGACTTGCGCGCCGAGGGCGGTTGTCGGATCTAAGGGGTTGTCTTGTTTGATTTGGCGGATGCGATCGATCGCCCTTTCCATGAATCGATCGTATATTGACTCCTGAATTAAGGCGCGGGAGGGACAGGTGCACACTTCCCCTTGATTGAAGGCAAACATGACTAATCCTTCGACTGCTTTGTCGAGGAATTCGTCGTCTTGGGCGCAGACATCTTCAAAGAAAATGTTGGGGGATTTGCCGCCTAATTCTAGGGTGACGGGGATGACGTTTTGGGAGGCGTATTGCATGATTAGCCTGCCGGTAGTTGTTTCGCCGGTGAAGGCGACTTTGGCAATCCGGGGACTGGTGGCGAGGGTTTTGCCGATTTCGGCACCCGGCCCGTTAATGACGTTGATTACGCCGTCTGGTACTAAGTCGGCGATGATTTCCATCAGTACCAAGATTGACGCGGGGGTGGGGCCTGCTGGTTTGAGGACGACGCAGTTGCCGGCGGCGAGGGCTGGGGCGAGTTTCCAGGCTGCCATTAATATCGGGAAGTTCCAGGGGATGATTTGTCCGATGACGCCTAGGGGTTCGTGGAAGTGGTAGGCGACGGTGGTTCCGTCGAGTTCGCCGATCGAGCCTTCTTGAGCTCGGATGCAGCTTGCAAAGTAGCGGAAATGGTCGATCGCCAGCGGTATGTCTGCGAGGCGGGTTTCGCGAATTGGTTTACCGTTTTCCCAGGTTTCGGCGATGGCGAGGCGATCGAGGTTTTCTTCGATGCGATCGGCAATTTTGTGTAAAACCCGCGCCCTATCGGCTGGGGAAGTCTTGCCCCACTTGTCTTTCGCAGCGTGGGTGGCATCCAGTGCCAATTCTACATCTTCGGCGCTCGATCGGGGGATTTGACAAATTGATTTTCCTGTAATTGGAGAAAGGTTTTCCGAGTATTTCCCTTTCACCGGCGGCACCCACTTGCCGCCGATAAAGTTGTCGTAGCGAGTTTGAAAAATCGACTGACTGCCGGATTGAACAGGTGCTGCTACTACCATTTTATTACCTGATTAAAATTTGTTTTTGCGGACGCTTGAAATCTCTTGAATATCAATTCTCGTCTATTCTCTGGCAATTTTGTTCTTTAATATACAAAATTTTACATTTTTCAAATATTTGAAATCAAAGTTGTTTCTACGTTTCGGGGTCGGACGGGTGGTCAATAAGATTTTTTATTAACCGCAGAGTACGCAGAGGAAGAGAAGAACGAGAGCATAAAAATAGCTTTTTATTAATTATTTAAATATGCTAATATATAGATATAAACTTGGCAACTTCTCAAAAGTACCAATCAAATGCCTGCCTTAAATACCGTTGTTTTTTCTTCCGATCTTGAGCCTGGGTCAAAGCATTTAGACGCTGCTAAAATCCGCTGGTTTCAACGCCGGCTGAAGGCTTGGGGAAAGCGCAATTGTCGCGATTTTCCTTGGCGGCGTACCTGCGACCCCTACGCGATTTTAGTGGCTGAGTTCTTGCTGCAAAAAACTACTGCCGCTACAGTGGCTCCGATTTATCAAGAATTTGTCGATCGATATCCGACTCTCTCCGATCTAGCGGCCGCGCCTGCGGAGGAAGTTGCTAGCTTGTTGCAGCCTTTGGGCCTTTTTTTTCGGGCGCAAAAGCTGCGGGAATCGGTGCTGGTTATCCTAGAAAATTATCAGGGAAATGTTCCCCGCACGGAAGCTCAGTTGCTGGAACTTCCCGGAGTTGGCAAGTACATTGCGAGATCGGTTTGCGCTAATGCTTTCGGACAGCCAAAAGCGGTGCTCGATACGAATGTTGCTCGGATTTTGCAGCGTTTTTTTGGGATTGACGGCGGTAAAGTAAAATCGCGATCGCCCGAACTTTGGGAAGCTGCAGAACGAGTCGCTCCCAAACAGCAAGTCGGGCCGTGGAATCTAGGAATGCTGGACTTTGGAGCGGCAGTTTGCACTGCAAGAAACCCCCGCTGCGGCGAGTGTCCGCTGCAACAGCAGTGCGAGTACAAAATGAGCAGCGAAATCAATTCTCTGCTCGTTGCCGAACTCAGTTGACAAATTTTGTGCAGTCATTTTAGGGGCGGGTTCACAACAATTTATTACTCAAACAAACAATCTCAAAAACCCGCCCCTACCCAATGGTAAATACTATTAATTAACTGTGACGCAGCGGAAGTTCGATCCGAAATCTAGTACCTTTACCAGGTTCCGAAAAACACTTTAATTCTCCTTTGTGCTGCTCTACAATTATCCGATAGCTGACAGCAAGTCCCGATTCGATGCTTGTTGGTTCCGCAGGTTGTGCCACCAGAAAGGTATCAGAAATTTGCGCTGTGATATCTTTGCTGATTGCCATGTCGTTATCAGCAATCTCAATACAAATCCGCTGAGCATCGACCACCTCAGTGCTAATCAAAATCACAGGCTTAAATTTGATTGATTCCAACTCTTCCAAGTCTTGAGCCGACTCTTCTAAAGCATCGATCGCGTGATTGATAATATTCAGAAAAGCTTGATTGAGCAGACCTGCATAACACTCAATCTGTGGCAAATTGCCGAATTGTTTCATCACCTTGATGTCTCGCCTTCCCTCGCGAGCCGGCAAGCGGTGCTGCAACAACAACAGAGTATTTTCTAAACCGTCGGAAACATCGAATAACTGCCAGCCCGATCGATCGCTGCGGGAAAAATCCTGTAGCGACAAGATTATTTGGCGGATGCGATCGCTCCCGGTACGCATGGAACTCACAATTTTTAATAAATCGTCGAGAACGAAGTCCACATCCATATCTTGCTGTTTTTGCAGAATTTCCGCTCCGGGAGTAACTAGCTCTTTTTGATACAATCGCAGCAGTTCAATTAAATCCGTAGCGTAGCTTTGGACGTGAGTGAGATTGCTGTAAATAAAAGTAATGGGGTTGTTAATTTCGTGGGCGATACCAGATACCAATTCGCCTAAAGTAGACATTTTTTCACTTTGCAGCATTGGATCGCGCGACAGTTGCAATTCTTGCTGCGTGAGTTCCAACTGCGCCCTCAACTCGCGCGATCGCTTAGACGCGCGCACCCGCCCCAAAAATTCCTGCTTAACTATCGGTTTAAACAGAAAATCGTCAAAAGGCGCGTCCAATTCTGGGAGTTCTTCAAAGCGATCGGCTGTTGTCAGCAGAATAAAATACGCTGTAGCCAATTGACGATCGGCTTTCACCAGCCGGCACACCTCCAAAAAGTTGATTTGAGGCGAAGTCCCGTCGCAAATTATCACATCCGGCGAAAATTCCCTCGCCAAGTCTAAACCCTCATTACCGTCGGGAGCGACTCTCACCTCATGTTCCTCCCTCCCCAGCAACTCTTGCACGACTTCAACAGTCACAGCATCCGCGACGATCGCCAGAATCTTTGGCATACTTCTACCAGCTCCATAAATTACTTTTTAGGATACAACCGCCAGAATTGCGCCGACATATTTAAAATTCCCAAATAGTTCAATTCCACAAAAAACAGCCCGCGCCACTTCCCTCAAACGCCAAAATAGCTCGCTAGAAGGTATAATTTTAGACGTGCAGCGCAAAAAAGCAAAATCTCGCCTTCGTAAAGGGGCTTTTCGATAACAGCTTTCTGCCTTCTGACTGCTGACAACTCTCTTAAATCTTTCTCAAGTTGCGCCCGGAAACAATAAAAAAACTTTAAAATTAATCAATCAATACTTCGGACAGTTTCACGGCCCGCGTCCACAGGCGAGAAACCCCGTTTCTACGAGTTTGGCGACAAGTCACGAGAAATTTACCAAGAAACCGGGTTTAGCAAGGTTCGGAGTCCGAACAGTTGAACTTAGGTTTTGAGTTTGTAGTCAGCGTTGTCCCGTGCAGGCCTATTGCGCTGCAACCCTCATTCTACTGTTGGTCATCAAAAATTATCCGAAGAATTGATTAATAGTATCGTCTAACTAACCTTCTAGGTCAGCGCCTGGAAATGCCAATTACCAACACCACCTCAACTTTGATTCAATCCGAAACACTAGAACTATTAGAATGGCCGCGCCTGTGTCAGCACTTGGCTACCTTCGCGGCCACAAAACTCGGCGTCGCCGCCGCCCTCGACCTCGAAATCCCGGCAACGATAGCTCAAACAGCAGAACTCCTAGCCCAAACTCAGGAAACTTATCAGTTAGAGAGCCGCGCTGGCGGTGCTTTGAGTTTTGAAGGAATCCAAGACATCGGCACTTCCCTGCAGCGAGCCGAACTCCAAGGTTTGCTCAGCGGCGAAGAATTGCTGGCAATTGCTACTACCCTCGCCGGAGCAAGGCAATTGCGCCGGATAATTGACTCTCAGGCAGATGTGCCGACGCTCAAAGAACTGGCAGCCCAATTGCGGACTTATCCCGAACTAGAGCAAGAAATCCACCGCTGTATAGACGATCGCGCTCAAGTAGCAGACAGAGCAACTCCTAAATTAGCAGGAATTAGAGTTCAAATGCGACAGTTGCGCGATCGCATTTATCAAATATTGCAGGGAATTTTGCAGCGCCAATCCAACGCCGTCCAAGAACAGCTAATTACCCAAAGAAGCGGACGCTTTGTCGTTCCCGTCAAAGCTCCCCAAAAAGATGCCATACCGGGCATCGTTCACGACTCCTCGGCCAGCGGCGCGACACTGTACGTAGAACCCCACAGCACAGTCAATCTTAACAACCAAATGCGGCAGTTGCTCCGGCAAGAACAAGCCGAAGAAGAAGCAGTCCGCCGCGCCCTCACGGAGCAAGTCGCAGCAGTAAAACCCGATTTAGACAGATTGGTGGTGGTAGTTACAACTTTAGATTTAGCCGCCGCTAAAGCGCGTTACAGTTATTGGCTGCAAGCAAATCCGCCGAAATTTATCGAATTGGGAGAGCCAGAATTAGCACCAAAAAATCCCGAAACAGAAGATGAGGAAAAAGAAGATGAGGAAAACTCAGAAAACACTCAATTATTAATTCGCAACCTGCGATCGCAAATTACCCTGCGCCAGTTGCGCCATCCTTTATTAGTTTGGCAGCAACAGCACGAGCAAGGCTTTCCAGTCGTGCCGGTCGATTTAACGATCGGGCCGCACATCCGCGTCGTCGCCATCACAGGCCCCAACACCGGCGGCAAAACTGTCACCCTCAAAACCTTGGGATTGGCAGCTTTAATGGCGAAAGCAGGAATGTTTGTTGCCGCCCGCGAACCCGTAGAATTGCCTTGGTTCGACAATATTTTGGCCGATATTGGTGACGAACAATCTTTGCAGCAAAGTTTGTCTACTTTCTCCGGCCACATCCGCCGCATCAGCCGCATTTTAGAAGTTTTACACAATAAATCGCAGGCTGAAGGGGAAGAAAATTTAAACCTTCCAATTACCAATTCCCAACAGCAAGACGAAGAAGTCACAGATACACAGAACACTGTTTCTGCTCTCCCCATTCTCAAACCTAAATTACAAATTTCCCAACCCCAAATCCCAATTACCAATTCCCAATTACCAATTCCCAAATCTTTAGTTTTGTTAGACGAAGTAGGAGCGGGTACAGACCCATCTGAAGGCAGTGCATTGGCGATCGCCCTGTTGCAATACCTCGCCCAACATTCCCTATTAACAGTTGCAACTACCCACTTTGGCGAACTCAAAGCCCTCAAATATCAAGACTCCCGCTTTGAAAATGCCTCAGTAGAATTTGACGACAATTCCATGCAGCCAACCTATCGCTTGCTGTGGGGAATTCCCGGACGTTCCAACGCCCTTACCATTGCCAAAAGACTCGGTTTGCTACCAAAAATTGTCGAAGAAGCTCAAACCTATGTCGGGGGAGCCTCTCAAGATGTCAATCAAGTGATTGCCGGACTCGAAGCACAGCGCCGGAAACAGGAAACCAAAGCCAGAGAAGCAACTCAACTGCTACACCAAACCGAAAAACTGCACAGAGAAGTTTCTCAAAAAGCAGCCGCTTTGCAAGAGCGGGAGCGAGAACTAAAAATAGCTCAGGAAGTGGCAGTAAATGAGGCGATAGGGTCGGCAAAATCAGAAATTGCTCAAATCATTCGCCGCTTGCAGTCGGGCAACCAGACGGCTCAAAATGCCCAACAGGCGACAGATACTTTAAATCAAATTTCTGAAAAACACCTGCCCTCTCGCCAACAACCGGCTAAACCCAAACCGAGTTTTATGCCGAAAGCGGGCGATCGCATCCGCATTCCCAGCTTGGGCCAAACCGCCGAAGTCCTCAGCGGCCCCGACGCTAACGAAGAATTGAGCGTCCGGTTTGGGATTATGAAAATGACTGTCAAACTGGGAGAAATTGAATCCCTAGACGGTCAAAAACCGGAAACTAAAGCTCAACTAGCCAAGGTTGCAGCCCAAGCACAAGCACTCGCTACGGCTAAAGCTAAGCAAGCAGCGTCGGAACCGGCAAAACCCAATCCCGAAATTGCCATTCGCACTGCTAATAATACGATCGACCTACGGGGTGCGAGAGTTTCAGATGCAGAAATCGAAATAGACAGAGCTCTTTCCAAGGCCGTGGAATACGGAGTGCTGTGGATAATTCACGGCAAAGGTACGGGACAGTTGCGGCGCGGGGTTCACGAGTTCCTCGCGAATCACCCGCAGGTTTCCCGCTTTGAGCTCGCCAGTCAAAAAGAAGGAGGTGCAGGTGTGACGATCGCTTATTTACATTGATTTGTGGCATCCCGTGGCGTAGCATGGTTAGGGGTGAAAATCTATGGGTTTTGCTGATTGCGATCGATCTAACTTGAAACGGCAACTTTTAACCCGCAACTCCGTCCAGCAGTTAGGATTGCCGGAATCAAAGCAACGAGCTATGGAGAAAAATTAACAGATGTGCTGTTGCCCACAGGCCGCAAAGCTTTCATCACTGCATACTGTTTGATATCCTGCCTCAACCTGTCTTAATTTCCCGTGCTGAAGCCATGCGCTCGACCGTAAAGTCCTCCGCTCCCACAAACGAAACGGGCCCATCTCCCAACTGGGAAGAATTGACCCAAAAAGCACCAGAACCTACCCAGTTGGACAACATTAAAGCCCAACTGGATTTAGTGCTGTTAGCCCTAGAAGCACTGGCAGAAATTGGCTCAGAGGCGATGCTCAAGGTAGCAGCCGAACTGAATTTAGAGCCAATGGTAGCCGATCGGGTAGCTCTGTGGCGGCTGCGCCAATCTAACCCGCTGCGGAAAGGCCAGGGAGGGCGAAAAAAACTCGATGTGGAGGAAGCTCGATCGCTCGTTTTGATAAGCTGTCATTTGGCAAAACAGCACCAAGCTTTAATCCGCCGCGCTGTTGCTTTGCTCGAACAAATGGCAGAGCAAAACCGCGAACCTCACACAATCGCTTTGCTGGGAGATTATATTGACAGGTTCAGCAACACTTATGGCTCGCGCATGGAAGATGCAGAAAATTTATCGGCCCGAGAGTTGACGGATTTGGCTCTCAAACTCCTGATCGATTTGCTGTTTTACAGCAGTCCCGGCGGCCACCGCCGCCTCTGGCTGGCTCTTCTAGACCGTGCTAAGAATTAAACAACGGTCAACAGTCAGCAGTCAACGGTCAACAGTCAACAGTCAACGGTCAACAGTCAACAGACTTTCTGCTATGGTTCTCAAACGGTACACGCCCCCCACTTGCACGCTGGAAATTACAGCCAAAAGTTCGCCTCTATCTCGCTGGGCGGGCCAACCGGTGTTTAAATCTTTAAGTTTCGAGCTGCGGCTCGACGACCCCAGGCTGCCAGATACCCAACACGTTACCCTCAGGGGCGATCGAATTCAACTCGAAACCCTCCACGAAGCTGTCAGCAACTACGTCCAAAACTTGCTCGGCGAATCCCGCGATTGGGAAAGCAACCTCAACTCTCAAACCGGGCTTACCGCAGCAGGCCCAGACTCGCCAGAAGCCGCGGGTAACGCCGTCATATTCGATCGAGCCGTCAACACTTCCGAACTAGCAACCTCCAACCCCTACTCTCTCCCAACTTCCTACCTTCCGGTTCCCCCCCGCTTAGAACCCCGCGGCTTGCTAGCCCACAACTTGTTTTTAGGCTCTTTGAGCGCCGCAGAATCCGGGCCGGTAGTTCCCTTGAGCACCCTGCAACTGTTTGACTTGGCCACAGCACTAGATGACAGCGCCGCCGAAGTGATGGCGCTTCCCAACCTCAACCGCGAGTCCCGACGGCCGCTGTCCTCGCCCTGGCTCAAGGTGGCAGCAATGATGGTCGCCAGCGCGGGCCTGACGACAGGAATTATCAAAATGCTCGATAGGGCCGCCACCTCCCCGCAAACCGCCTCAGCCCCCGCCGCCCCCGATCCAAGAAACCCCCAGCTAGCTGCCGGCGTTTCCCCCAGTCCAGTTCCCGCCGTACCGACACCCGCAGCACCAAAACCCGCAGCCACAAACGCTTTACCGCCGCTGCCGCCCCCGCCCGTCAACACCGCTGCCTCCCCCAGCCCCAGCTTGCCTCCCATCGCCCTCGCCCCAACTCCCCCCACCAACAGACCCAGCCCCATCCAGCAGCCACCCCTGCTATTTCCCCCCAACGGCAGCGCACCCAGCGCCTCACAGAGCGCCCCAGCTTTCCCTCAAGGGCAAACAATCACTATTCCCGCCCCCGAAGAACCGCCCCGGGGCGGCCCCCAAGCACCCGCACCAGTACCCTACCTGCTGCCCCCCCTGCCACCGAGACTAGCTCCCGCCGTACCGCCCCCCCTGCCGCCCTCCCTGTCTGCTTCCCGAATTCCCGTTCCCCCGCCGCAAACCTTCCCCCGCCCCATCGAGCCGATTGTCCCCCCCGCCAGTACCGAACTCCCACCTCTTGAGGACGCTCAACCAACCGCCGAGTCCGAGGATAACAACCAGGTGGCGGCGAGCAAAAAAAACCACACTTTATTTGATACAATTCCTCAGGTTTCAGAAGCTAGAACTTACTTTGAGGAACGCTGGAAGCCTCCAGAAGGAATGGAACAAACTTTGGAATACAGCGTGCTGATCGATGAAAATGGATCGATTCAAAGTATTGTGCCGATGGGAAAAGCAGCAGCAGATTATATCGAGCAAATTAATATGCCATTAGCCGGCGAGCCCTTTGTTTCTGCCGTTTCCAATGGAAAAATCCCTAAAATTCGAGTAGTTTTGAGGCCAAACGGTCGAGTACAAACCTTTTTGGAAGAGAGTAATTAAACGCTATCAAACACATTGTCCAGATGGGAAATCTAGGTTAATTGCCAATGTTAAACCAGTTCAAAAAAAATCAATTTTTAACGGCGGCAGCAGCAGCCAGCCTGTTGACCGTTGCTCCAGTTTGTGCTGCCAATATCTCTTTACCCGTGCGGTCAGAGTCACCAGTCAACAATAGTTTAGTTCAAAATACGGGAGCAAACGAATATTTCCAACAAGGCTTAAATTTTGCCGCCCAACAAAACAGAGCAAGTGCAGAAGCAGCATTTCGCAGAGTAATTCAAATAGACCCCAATTTTGCCGAAGCTTACGCTAACTTGGGCAGCATTCTAGCCAATCAAAACAAACTAGCAGAAGCGCTTCCCAATTTTGAAACTGCAATTCGCCTCAAACCTAACGTCCCAGAATTTTATTATATGCTCGGGCAAGTCTTGTACGCACAAAATAAAAGGGCAGAGGCAGTAGAGTCGGTAAAAAAAGCCAGGGATTTATTTAGAAACCAAGGCAAAACTCAAGAAGCAAATACACTCGACCTAGTTATCAAGGACATCAGCAAGTAACACCATTTTAGATTTTTGTATCGTAGGGTGCGCACCGCACCCTAATTTATAGCCTTTTCACAAAATAATGCAACTCTAGGGAAGCTCGCAACCTTTATGGAACCTGTCATACCCAATTCTTCAATTCTTTAATCTAAAATCTAAAATGGTATCACGGCTTCCCATGAAAATCGGGTTGTGCAGTTGCTCTCAATTCCCTTTTTTTCTATCCCAAACTTCTCCAATCCAATAAAAAACTGCAATGCCGCAAAAACTATATAAAAAATCTTCAATACTAGCAGTACGATTTGGTAAAATCGCTTGCAGCATTTCTTCCGCAGCAGTGAACACAGTAAAAATTGCGGGTCCGAAAGGAATTGAATAATTAAACAAATTAATGTTTTTTTTGCCAGCCGCTCTATGGCACAAAAAAGATGCTATTCCGTACAAAACAAAGTGGCCGAGTTTGTCATAAGGCGGATGAGCGAGAGGAAAGTTGACTAATTTCCCCGTATCTGCTAAAAGCATGATACTGAGAAGAATTAAAAAGTACAAAAAACCAGCAAAAATCCAGAGTTTTTTTGATAACTTCATCTTGTTTTTGGCGATACCGACTAGAGACAAACCAAGTCCGCGCCACGCGAAACTAATATCAAATCTGGTTAATTACGTATTGTATTTGTAGGCGTCTGCCTACCCCTAGCTGCGGGTTAAATTTAATTTGTTTTCACTGTCAAAACTTGCGGTGGCGACGCATCGGGCGGATAAATAAAATCCACTTCTACAAGTCGCTTTTCTCCCGATTTCATCTCTAACTTTACCAAAGGTTCCCCCTGCTGTCCCCGCCGCTGCACTAAATGCACGTAGCGAGTTTGAGGCACTTTACTGTCATCAGTATACCGCACTCTGACCGTCCCCCTAAAAAAAGTTTGAGGTGCCGGAGGTTCTAAAAAACTAAGTCCTCCTGAAGTTAATTTGTCTGTCTTAATTGGAGTTTGAATCGCGACAGTTACAGTTTGATTGGTGCTGGTAGAATTGTATAGCGGCAAGCTGAGACTGTATTGAATTCCGTAATTGCCGTGGGCGCGGTATGCTGTATCTGGGTAGCGGACTAGCATCCTCGCACTTTGCACTTGATTTGTGCCCAGCATTCCGCGCGGGAGGCTGCTTAATGGGTAGGAAAATGCTGTTCCGGGTTGGGGAATTGCTAGGTTTGATGTGGCGGGGTTGTCTGAGAGAAGTGCTCGCCATTCTGAACCTAATGCTACACCGGCAACTCGGCCGTAAATTACTTGACCTTCGGTGATTTCTGGGGGTGTGGGAGCTCGATCGCGCGGCCCGGCTATATTACCATTGTCTAATAAGTTTTGCCATTCTGCTAAGTTGGGCGATCGCTCGTTTCCCTGTCCGTCAACTCGGGCAAACATCGCCAGACTGGCAACATAGACTATACCATCGCTGCGCAACCGCATCAAGGTCGATCGACCGTTTAGCGGCGGTACCAATCCCCGCACCGGTATCGGATGATTCATCAACAATTGGCTTTTTCCCGGTGGAATAATTAACCCAGGCTCAAAGTCAGACTGTCTCCTTCCTCTCAGAATATCATTCACAGCGCGGCTTCCGGGCCCCGCGTAAATATTACTGTTTGAATTATCGACTTGCGGCGGCAATTCAATAAAAGGTGCATCGGGTTGACTGAGATAACTCGCAGCTTGCAATATATCTAATTTTACTGGTTTATTGCCCGGATTGTAAACAATTACTCCTTGATACAATGTTCGCAAATCTTGGGGATTAGTTGCTTTGGCAATGTGGTGGGCAAAGATGTCAAAACGTCCTTGAAACGGAAAGTTTAAATGTGCCGCCGGGAATCTTTTACCATCCGGGGGAAATGTCGAAAGCAAAATTCCTTCTTGCAGCACTACTTCTGGACTGTTGCTGTTAAATACTGGTATGTTGTCTAACTGTCCGGGGAGAGGTCGCACTTCTTGGATTTGGACGATTTCTTGAGGTGCGGGAGGGGTTGGGGCTAAGGGAATAATTGATAGAATTGGCAGCATTTTTTGAGGTTTTGAATTTGGTAGATGAGATTTTTTTTAACCGCAGACGGCGCAAAGGGGGCAGAGAAAGAGAGGGAAGAGAAGAAAAGGTAAATCTTCGCGTCACGCCGGGTTTGGTACGAAGATTTTGCGGACCAGTCCTAGCAGATATTGGGATTTTTACCGCGCCCACTGTTGTAATATGTAATTGTAAAATTTGGCTGTGTCTACTTTATCCATTGCTTGAGTTTTTCGCCCTCCAGTTTTAACTTTTGTGCGTCCTTGACTGATGCTTTCAGTCACAATTTCTGTTTCCCCTTCCCGCAGTTGGTAAAATTCGGGACGCTAAATAAGCGGTTGCCAAAATTTTCCAAAAATAGTAATCTTGAGTTATTGCGATGGCATAACACTGTCCTGCTAAGTCGGAAATTAGATATTTGCGCTGTCTTGCTAAGAAATTGAAAATTTCGGCAGTCAGCGGTACATTATTCGTGATGTTTAAAGGACACATGACAACGGGAATTTTGGTTTGTCAAATTCTATCGATTGCTATCGGGTCCCAGTAAGCATTCCATTCCGCCGACATATCTTGTCCGGGTTCCATATCTTTGCTAACATTGCCGATAACATTGAGGGTGCCTCCCATCCAGACAATTTCTTGAATTTTGCTTTCAATTTCTGGCGCGATATCTAAAGCTTGCGCTACTGTTGTTAACGACCCCGTTACCATTAATGTGACTGGTTCGGCTGCATCTTGCAAAACTCGTACCATAAAGTTTTGTCCGGGTTCTGATATTAACGGCGTGTCAATGGTTTCTTTTTCATTTAGAATGGGAAGTCGATCGACTGCAAAGGAATCTCGCCGAAATAACACCGGAAATGGATTCAGTCCCCGCACCGTACTCGCCGCCACCGGAACCTCTGAACGCCCCATCAAATCGAGGATTTGCGCGTTGCACTCACCGCCGGTTGAATGTAGCAGTCCGCAGGAGTTACAATTACTCCCAGAGTTTCGACTTCCTCCATTGTCATCAGCAACACGACTGAGAGATAGTCGTCAACTGCACCGTCGCGATCCATGAGTACGAGTTTTTTGGACATTTTGCTTCCCCGGTGACTGAATTAGTGTAAAGTACAAATATAAATTTATTTGTTCGAGAAACACAACTGCCTCAACTATATGAATACAGTATCACCTTACGGCTCTTGGAAATCACCTATTTCTTCCGATTTAATTGTTTCTGGAACTGTCGGACTCGGACAAATTGCTATTGACGGCGATGATATTTATTGGGTTGAGGGAAGGCCTTCGGAAGCGGGAAGAAGCGTCCTCGTGCGGCGCACTCCTGACGGTACAATCAACGACGTGACACCGCATCCTTTTAATGTTCGCACTCGCGTTAACGAGTACGGCGGCGCTTCCTTTGCAGTTGCTGGCGGTGTTGTCTATTTTTCTCATTTTGCCGACCAACGTATTTATTCTCAAGCATTAGATTCTCAACCCGAACCTCTGACACCTGCTGCTAATTCTCGCTATGCAGATGCGATAGTTGACAAGCAACGAAATCGCCTGATTTGCGTGCGCGAAGACCATGCAGGTGAGGGGGAACCTGTCAATACTATTGTTAGCATTAATTTAGATAACGGCGCAGATATTCAGATCTTAACTCAGGGCAATGATTTTTACGCTTCCCCTCGTTTGAACCCTGATGGTTCTAAACTTTCCTGGATTTGTTGGAACCATCCAAATATGCCGTGGGATGGCACAGAATTGTGGGTGGCAGAAATTAATGCTGACGGTTCTTTAGGTGAAAAATTCTTAGTTGCTGGCGGGGTTGAGGAGTCGATTTTTCAACCGGAATGGTCGCCCGATGGAGTTTTGTATTTTGTTTCTGACAAGTCGAACTGGTGGAATTTCTACCGCTGGCAATCTCAAAACCCCCTCAATCCCCCCTTGGTAAGGGGGGAAGCAGAGATAGAAACCAGCTTGTGCGAAATGGCGGCTGAGTTCGGACTTCCCCAGTGGGTTTTTGGAATGTCTACTTATGCCGTTGTCTCGGAAAGCAAAATTATTTGCACCTACACTCAGCAAGGCAAGTGGTATTTAGCGAGTCTCGATTTAACGACAAAGCATTTGACAAATATTGAGACGCCTTACACGGATATTTCGTCGGTCAAAGCGCAGGGACAAATCGTTGTTTTTCTGGCAGGTTCGCCGACTGAATCTACTGCTATTGTACAACTGAATTTAGCAACAAGCCAACTAGAAATATTGCGCAAATCGAGCAATTTAAGCATCAATTCGGGTTATCTTTCTGCACCGGAACCTATCGAGTTTCCCACGGAAAACAATTTGACTGCTTTCGGTTTCTTCTATCCCCCGAAAAATCAAGATTTCGCAGCACCTGCGGGTGAAAAGCCGCCGCTTGTTGTCAAAAGTCACGGCGGCCCAACTGCTGCTACTTCTAGCAGCATGAATTTGAAAATTCAATATTGGACGAGTCGCGGTTTTGCCGTGCTCGATGTTAATTACGGCGGTAGCACTGGTTACGGCCGAGAATACAGAAAAAGACTGCAAGATAGTTGGGGAATTGTCGATGTTGACGACTGCGCTAACGGTGCTAAATATTTAGCTCAAAAGGGTTTAGTTGATGGCGCAAGAATGGCGATCGCCGGAGGCAGTGCAGGGGGGTACACCACTCTGTGCGCTCTTACTTTCCGCGATGTGTTTAAGGCCGGTGCGAGCTATTATGGAGTGAGCGATTTGGAAGCTTTGGCAGGGGATACTCACAAATTTGAAGCGCGCTATCTGGATGGATTAATCGGGCCTTATCCTGAAAGAAAAGATTTGTATGTAGCTCGTTCGCCCATTCATTCCGCCGAACGTTTATCTTGTCCCGTTATCTTCTTTCAAGGATTAGAAGATAAAGTGGTTCCGCCCAATCAAGCGGAAATGATGGTAGAGATATTGAAAGCTAAAGGTTTGCCGGTTGCTTATGTTGCTTACGAAGGGGAACACCACGGTTTTCGCCGCGC
Source organism: Microcoleus sp. S28C3 (assembly GCF_036700785.1). Lineage (NCBI taxonomy): Bacteria > Bacillati > Cyanobacteriota > Cyanophyceae > Oscillatoriales > Microcoleaceae > Microcoleus > Microcoleus sp. S28C3. The sequence continues at coordinate 18,065 of NZ_JAUBPO010000077.1, forward strand.
TGAAAATATCAAAAGAACTCTTGACGGCGAATTCTATTTCTATTCCCGGGTGTTTAAGTTTGAGCTAGCTGAACCTGTGGAGGAAGTGCAGATTTACAATCTTTAGAAAAAATTAAGGTTGCAGTTGCTCTGTTTGTGCTGAGACGCAACTGCAATCTATAGCATAATTTGCCAATATTGAATGTGATGCCGTTCACTAATTTGGTTGTTTATTCTCACACTTTTTTGCTGTTTATTGTCACAGGTTTGAAGACAATACACTGACAAAATTTTAGAGTGCGATCGCCTTTTGTTACCGCAAAAATGCCCGAGCACGATCGCTGAGTGAGAAAGTCAATTACTATGCAAACTCCTGTCCACCTGATTCCATGTGCTTTGGCCGAGCTGTTTGCCGAAGTGAATCATAATGGCTACATTACTCTAGCCGATAGGTACGGTTTGATGGCGGCTATTTTTGACGAAAATTTGACTGAGGAAGACAAACGCTCGATCGATCGGCTCCTGCGCTCTGTGTGCCGGGGAAGGATAAAATTAGTTAACGAATTGTCTACGATCAGGTAAGTGCCGAGAATTTTTGTTGACGGTAATATTAAAAATTTTAACAATCAAGAAACTCCTAATTGTCTCGTAATTGGGACTTCGATCCAGCAAACTATTTTTAATTTTTCATCGACTTAGGGCTAAGGCAAAAAAAGGTTTGGTACGCGAATTATAGCGGTAGGGTGCGCAGTGCGCACCTTACCGCTATAAAAGTTTTGGGTAAGCGCTCAACAAGTTTAATGTGCAGACATAGCTTTAGCAAACTGCAACTTGCTCAAACTTTCTTCAGGCTGAACATCCATCTGATAGCTGAGTGCCGAAGGAATTCCGAGTACGCTGCACGGAAAATTATTGCCTAGTTCCCTAACCAGCGAGTGGTTGCCCGAATCGCAGCCCAAGAACAGTAAATTTGCGGATTCTAATTCAACCACATTTCTCAGTTCTGTAGCAACCCGCCCGATACGCAAATGAGCTTTGAATAAACCGCGCCATTCCTCAGCCAAACAGCGCGCTTGCCACAGCAACCTATCTGCTACCTCGTACTCATTATTTTGACCAAAAATTGCTTGGGAATAATGCGGATCGAGCCAAGTTTTTTGCTGGGATACCGATGGGATTGCGGTTGGTAAAGCGAGCGCAGGCGCTGCACAATTAAGGGCTAATGTTTCCTCTAAATCACACACTTTCTGCTGTGCAGCCAAGGCATTTGCTACAGCCAATTTGCAAGTATCTTCGCGGTAACTTTTTTGCGCTTCGTCGATCACGTAGACAACTTGAACCGTAACTTCTTTCGTTGTTACTAAACGAGTTTGATGCGCAATCCAAAGAGTAAGATCCAGAGCTGTTTGACTTTTGGGAGAACTGTTGTAACCAACAATAAAATTGATAGTTTTTGCCTGTTTTGGAGATTTTGATTTCTTATAACTTTGCACTGGCTCCGGCAGCAACACCATTTCTTCTGCTAAATTTTGGTATCCCAATGCACTTTCAAAACGCGCTAAAATTGTTTTGAGATTCACAGGCTTGACCTCTCTTAAGTGAATTGTTTTATCTGTCCGTCGGGTGTTATTCGTCTTGGGTAAAGTAGCGATCGAGAAAATTCAAAGCATAGTTGCGGAGTTCGTAATACTCCTGGGATTCCCGCAACTCTTGGCGATCGCGCGGGCGCGCAAACGGCACTGACAAAATTTCACCTATCGTCGCAGCCGGGCCGTTTGTCATCAGCACAATGCGATCGGACATATAGATAGCTTCATCCACATCGTGAGTAATCATCATTGCAGCTTGTCTGTGATTTTCCCAGATATCCAGCACCTGTTTCTGCAACTTGCCGCGAGTCAGAGCATCCAGCGCTCCAAACGGTTCGTCCATTAATAACATTTTCGGTCGAATCGCCAAAGCTCGCGCAATCCCAACTCGCTGTTTCATGCCTCCTGAAATTTCGTCTGGATATTTATCGGCTGCTGCCGTTAAGTTTACCATTGCTAGATGTTCGTTGACAAGACTAATCTTCTCGGGACGGCTGAGACTTTGCAAAACTTCATCAACTGCCAGCCGAATATTTTCCCGCACCGTCAGCCAAGGCAGCAATCCGTAGTGCTGAAATACCATCATGCGATCGGCTCCGGGTTTGCGGATTTCTTTTCCTTCCAGTGTCACTATTCCGTCGCTCTGTTTTTCCAAACCTGCCACTATTTTTAGCAGCGTTGATTTGCCGCAACCAGAGTGACCGATTACCGAAATATATTCGTTTTCTCCAATACTTAAATTGATATTTTCCAAAACGCTAAATTCGCTACCGTCAGCATTTTTATACGACTTGAACAAGTTGTTAATTTCCAGAAACTCAGGCTGCTTCTTAACTTGGCTGCTGGCTTCGATAGAAGTAGAAAAGTATTGAGTCACGGTATTCTCCTAAAAAGTAGTAAAGTGTTAATTTGATTTCCGAACGGTTGCGCAAGCGGTAAGGTGCGCCCCCTGGCAGAGGTTCTGCGTTCAGGAATGTAGAAATTAAGACTGAAAAAAAGACTGAGGGCGGTTGGCTCGAATTTCAAAACTATTCAAATAACCCACCGGATCGCTAGGATCGAATGCCTTTTTATCAATGAAAAGTTCTGCAGGTTCCACTTGGTAATCCTCCTGGGGACAATCGATCGCCATTTCGCCAGCAATCTTGCGGTAAAGGTCGGTTCTCCAAGCTTTTTTAGCTGATTCCTCAGCATTCTTTGGCACTTCTTTAATCTGTCCCCAGCGAGCGGCTTGAGTCATCAACCACAGACTCTGAGACTGCCACATAAATGTTGAATGATTTCCCGGTATTTGAGGCAAATTCTTAGGGATGTCATAGAAAATAGTTGCATCTTCCGATTGTAGGGTGCGGTCTTTTCCGTCAAACCCTCCATAGTTGTAGTCGCCAACTATTGCCGGTCGAGTAAATTTGTCGATCGCCCCTTTTTTCGGTTTCGCCCCCGTAAACGATCGCTCAGTCAGCAGCGCCGATATTTCATTGCGATTTTGGGGGTTGCTGCAATACTGACAAGCTTCCACCATTGCCTTAACCAGCGAGTAATAAGTCTTCGGATTTTCGTCAATGAATGATTCCATTACTCCCAAAAGGCGATCGGGATGTCCCAGCCAAATTTCCTTGCCTTGCACGAAGGTAAAACCCACTCCCAAATTGCCTTGAATTGCCCGCGTATTCCAAGGTTCGGCCACCATGTAAGCCTGCATCGCGCCAATCCTGATGTTGGTTACCATCTGCGGCGGCGGCACAATAATTACCCGAAATTCTTTGAACGGATCGACACCGGCAGCCGCCGATATGTAGCGGACAAAGTATTCGTAAATCGCAGAACTCAGAACCACTGCCCAAACCCTGTTTTCCGGTGGCTGACTGTCAAAAAAGGCTCGAAATTGTTTGCCAAATTCTTCCAAATTGCCGTTGTATTCGTGCCACGGGCGCAAACCGAAATCCCACATAGCTTTGTTCATCGTCATGGCGTTGCCGTGGCGGTGAATTGTCATTGCTGCGCACAGGGGTGCGTGGCGCGCTCCTTCGGCGCCAATTCGGGCGTTTGTGACGGCGCCGGATACGACTGGGGAGGCGTCGAGGCGGCCGAAGATTAGGCCGTCGCGGGAGGTTGCCCAGCTTGCTTCGCGGTTGAGTTGGACGTTTAAACCGTATTTGCGGAAAAAACCTTTTTTCCAGGCGATCGCAAATGGTGCACAATCGTTAACCGGCACGTATCCTACGGTTAAATTTGGTTTTTCTAAGGTTCGGGAATCGACGACCGGCTTTACGGCTGAGGCTTCTTCTGTGAGTCCTTTTGCCGATCGATCCGCGCTAATTCCACAACCAGATAAAGCCATTCCCGCCGCCGCCGAGCCCATTCCTTGCAAAAACTCTCGGCGCTTCCATTCATTGGAAAACTTGTCACTCATACAATTTTAGATTTTAGATTTTAGATTTTAGATTTGAAGTTGTAGTTGTAGGGTGCGTCGCCACCAACCATCACAAACAAAAATCGACCATCGATCAGCGACGCACCTTACAGTTGACTGTTGATAGTTAACTGTTCGCTGCTGACTAATGACTGATGACTACTGACTGATGACTAATGATTAATGACCGATCGATGCGTTACCAATTCCTGAACTTTGTCAACAGCAGCGTCGAGCAAAAGTCCTGTTAAACCAATTACAAACACCGCTAAAAATACCGAACTCAGGTTCAAGCGGCTCCATTCATCCCAGACAAAAAAGCCAATTCCCACACCGCCTGTCAGCATTTCCACCGCCACAATCACCAGCCAAGCAATCCCCAAACTAATCCGCAAACCTGTAAAAATGTATGGCAAACTCGCCGGCCAAATTATTTTGGTAATCCGCCTCCAGCGAGGCATTTCCAAAACTTGCGCCACATCCAGATAATCCTTGGAAACGCTAGAAACTCCCAAAGCTGTGTTGATAATTGTCGGCCACAAAGACGTGATAAATATGACAAAAATTGCCGACGGCTCTGCTAAATTAAAAATCGATAAAGCTATCGGCAGCCAAGCGAGCGGCGATACCGGTTTGAAGATTTGAACCAGCGGGTTGAGCGCCATCATTGCCGGTTTCGACATCCCGATCAGAAATCCCACGGGAATCGCAACTGCTGCACCCAGGAAAAATCCCACCAACACCCGGCGCAAACTCGCTAGCAGCAGCCAGCCAATGCCTAAATCTCCAGGCCCGCGCTGATAAAATGGATGGAATATGTAATCTAAATTAGCTATTAACGCCTGATACGGAGTGGGAATCAAATCGCTGTTGAAGCTGGCAATAATCCACCACACACCAAGAATTCCCAAAAAACCCGCAGCAGGTAACAAAACAGCATCTCGGATGACAACGGGTTTTACACGCTTCCACGTTGCAACTCCTGCAAGTGCGATCGCAGATAAATTCAGCTGTACGAACATTTTAATCTCCTTCAGAGTCAGGGCAGGTACAAGAATCTTGAACAATACCAACCTGAGACACTGACGAAGCCAAACAATCTTTTTCAGAACATTTGGCTTTTCAGTCTCTTCTCAATGCCTGCGAAGTTAGCTGACGGGCTAGGACTGAGAGATGTCCTTCTCTAGAGATTTCAAAATCAAAAATTACACTCAAATTTGGCAATTTTTAACTTTGCTTGATAATTCTGTAGAGATTCGCCCCGAAAATTGGTTCCTCCGCTCCAGCCACACGCTTGGTTCGATCGCGCAGTGCTGGATTAGGCTTGACTTTTTAAGCCAATTTATTTAACTTAAGCTAGCACGAGCGTATAATTATGTCAATACGTCTTTAGGAGTAGCTATTTGCGGCGAAGCTAAAAAGTTGAGTGAAAATTCAAAAAGTTAATTATTAAACTAACCTAGAGATATAAAATGCGATCGCTTACTTGATTTATATAAAAGCAATGATAGATTTTAGCCAAGCGCTACAAGATAAAGTTGATATAATTACCGAAAACTGGATCGAAGCTGTTCGGGGCGACGAGGAAATCGAAACCGCCAAGCAACTCACCTACGATTCCGTGCGCGACAGCCTTCCCATCGTACTGCAAGCGATCGTAACTATCCTGTCCCAATCAGAAGACAGCGACATTCCGACAGTCGTAGAACAAAGTTTAGAACACGGGACTGTCAGGGCAAAACAAGGCTACGATGCCGAAGAAATTGCGCGGGAATACCGCTTGCTGCGGAGGGTAATTTTCGAGGCTATAGAGCCAGCATTGCTAAAAGGCTCAGCCGCTGAAGTGAACCGAGCTTATCGCTTAATTGACAATGTGCTCGACGAAGCAATTGCTATATGTTTCAAAACCTATACCCAGGCAAGATTCCAAGAACTACAGGATTTGCAAAACCAATTGCAGCTTACAAATCAAGAGCTGACTCGCTTGCTTCGCGCCAGTCAAGAGAATGTATCTCACTTAGCTCACGAATTGAAAACCCCCCTCACCTCTATTATTGGCTACTCAGAATTGTTTTTGCGCCAAAGAAACAATCCTAGAGTTAAAGATTCTGTTCCCAATTTGGCACATATTGATAAAGTCCTCAACAACGGCAGACGGTTACTTAGATTAATTAACGATACTCTCGAAATCTCGCGGTACGACGCGGGACGCATAAAATTGCAGCTAACTGCCACAAATGTGCGATCGGCGATCGTCACTGTTGTCGAAATAATCGAGCCTTTGGCTAAAGCAAAAAATTTAGAGATCGCCGTTGAGTGCGATCCGGTTCTGGATCAAGTTATGACAGATTACTTGCGCTTGCAGCAAATTGTCACCAACTTGGTGAGCAACGCCATTCGCTACACCCAAGCTGGTACTATTACCATAAAAACCGAATTATTGTCAGACAAACATTGGAGTATCTCCATCACCGATACAGGAATTGGCATTGCTTCAGAAGACTGCGATCGGATTTTTACGCCCTATTTTCGGGCCGACAACTCCCTGGGTTCTTTGATGCCTGACAGTACCGGCTTAGGCTTAGCAATTGTCGCTCGATTAGTCAACCTCTTGCAAGGTAAAATCGAATTAGTTTCTGAAGTAGGAGTTGGCTCTTCCTTCACTGTAATTTTTCCCTTAGAATTGGATGGAGTTGAGATTCAGGAATAACTTCAACCTCTATATTTAGACTGCAACCTAAGCACCTTACATATTCTTTAGTTCTCTAGCAACAAAACTAATGACTAATAACTAATGACTAATGACCGAAAGCATCCAGGATACAAGCCCCCGGATTCATCCGTCTAGAAATAAAAAACCTGTATCCGATGAAACTTGCCCCCCGAATTTATCCGTGGGGTCAATGCTTCAATCTAAAATCTAAAATCTAAAATCTAAAATCGATTGACTTCTTCAAATTAGAAACCGAATAGTTACATAAACAGCCGCAGCAACCAATTGCAACGCCATCACAGGAAGCCCGTAACGCAGAAAAGCTTGAAAAGAAATTCGCCGCCCGTACTGTTCAGAAATTCCTGCCGCCACTATATTAGAAGAAGCTCCTACCAAAGTGCCATTTCCGCCTAAAGTTGCCCCGTACATCATCGCGTAAAACAAGGGCAGCACAGCAGGTGGAAACTGCCCTGCAAAATCCGGTGCCAACACCTCGGCAGGTGCGAACCCGACATTGACAACATACTGTTTTAGCAGCGGCACCATCGCCACTACCAGCGGAATATTGGGCACAACGCTCGACATCAAACCCACAAAAAATAACAAAGCTAGGGAACCAACAAAAATATTTTTACCTAAAATTACTGCTAATATTCCAGACATATTGGCGATGACTCCGGTTTTTTCCAAACCGCCAATCAGCACAAAGATAGACATAAAAAACAGCAGCGTGCTCCAATCTAAATCCCGCAAAATATTGTTAACCGAATCAATTTGGGAATGGTGAGCTAACAGCATTGCCAAAGCAGCCCCCAACAAAGCAACCGCTGCCGGTGAAACAGGCACCGGCATCGACTCTCCTATTACAAAAAATGTCAGCACGAAAGCTATAATTAAACCGCCCACTGCTAAGACTCGCGGGTGATTAATTTTTGGGTGCGGCAAATTTTCCAAATCGTCTAATTTTTTGTTCCAAATTTCTCGGAACATCCAAGGCAGAATAACTAATATAACTGCTAAGGCGATCGCCCCGCCCAAACTTAACTTTACCAGGTAATCTGCAAAGCTCATGTTAATAGCATCGCCGACAATGAATGTCGCCGGATCGCCCACGATTGTCAGCAGTCCCGAACTGTTAGCCACAAATACCATTAAAATTAGCAGCGGCACGAAATCTACACCGACTTCTTGTGCCATTGGCGGAATTAATGGTGCTAGCAGCATGACTGTCGTGGCATTGGGCAAAACTGCACAAATTGGGGTAGTAATCCCGACAATACCCAGCAAGAGATTTTTGCCTTTGCCTTTCGCCAACAGCACCATTTGAGTTGCCAAGTAGTCGAATACTTTGGTAGGCTCAAAGGCTCTCACCATTACCATGACTCCGAAGAATAAGCCCAGCGTTGCGTGACTCCGACTGATATATTCGATCGCGTCGTTTAACGTCATTACGTGGGTAAAAACCAGAATCACCGCTCCCAGAAATGCCGCAACTGTTAGGTGTATCCATTCTGTAATTATTAAAAAAACTACACCGATAAATGTTGCAGCAGCGATCGCAGCTTGCACGTTTTCCATTTAGTCCCCTGAAAAAATTAAAAATTAAAAATTAAAAATTATCGGCTTGAGGCCTGAGTAAGTTTACTACTTTATGGCTCTTCTGTCAATAAGTTTAAGTGCTGGTTGGGGTAGCAACAAGCTGGGAACGAGCACTCGACACAGATCCGGCACAGGAAAAAAATCACCTCAAAACTACTTCTTTTGGCAGGGTCGCGATCGCCCAAAGTTTGGTATACCGATCGGGCGATAGCTCAACTACAATGAAGCATGGGCAATATCTGCCAAACTCAACCCCCACGCAGAAATCATGGACTATAGCCAAGTGCTCGCCGAAAAAACCGATACTATCCTCAAAAACTGGATTGAAGCAGTACGCTTGGATCGGAAAATTGAAACCGCTGAGACCTTACCGCAGTCAGCGATCGAAAATCACATACCTTACCTGCTGGCGGCGATGACGACAGTGCTCTCGCAATATCAAAACAGCGACATAAAATTAATGATTGAAGCCAGTTTAGATCACGGATTAATCAGAGCCGAACAAGGCTACGACGCCGCAGAAGTAGCCCGCGAATACCATTTATTGCGTCAAGTAATATTCTCCCACTTAGAAGCCGAATTGCTAGCAGGAAGCGTCGCAGACGTATTCAGAGCTTTTCGGCTGATAGATGCCGTACTAGACGAAGCAATTGCCCAGTGTTTCAACAGCTACGTCGCTCAGAGGCTGCGGGAAATTCAACAAATCCAAACTCAGTTAAAACTCACCAATCAAGAACTCAAGCGCCTCGTCAGTGTCAATCAAGAAAACATCTACCATTTAGCTCACGAACTCAAAACTCCTCTCAACTCAATTATTGGTTATTCCGAACTGTTTTTGCGCCAAGAAAAATGGCAAGCGGAAATCAAAGATAGCCTCCCCGGCGCCGAACACATCGAGCGAGTATTGCGCAACGGCAGACAGTTGCTGGGCATGATTAATGACACACTAGAACTTTCTCGCGCCAATGCCGGAAAAATTAAACTTAACCTGCAGCGAACTAATGTACAATCTCTAATTAACACCGCAGTAGAAATGATGCAGCCAATTGCTGATGCTAAAGAACTCAAGCTCTTTGTTACCAGCGACTGCGCCCCAACACAAGTAATCGCCGACGGACAGCGGCTGCAACAAATTCTGATCAACCTGCTGAGCAATGCCATTCGCTATACAAAATCTGGTAGCATTGAATTAAGTTGCCGCCGTGCTGGAGAAGCAAATTGGGCGATCGCAATTACAGATACCGGCATGGGCATCGCCCCCGAAGATACAAGTCGCATCTTTGACCCATTCTTTCAAGCAGGAGAAGCCGGCAAACAGCTCTTTCCCACCGAAAGCACAGGCCTGGGATTAGCAATAGTATCGCAGCTCGTCACGCTGCTGCAAGGCAAAATCGAGCTAGTATCAGAAATAGGAGTCGGCTCAACTTTTACCGTGATTCTGCCCCTAGAAGTTAAAATCCTTCAACAAGTAAGCTAAACATTAAGTTCAAATTTTTACATCCGAAAATCCTATGCCCGCAGCCAACCTTAGCCCTTCCACCACAGCCTTTCCCCTCACCGCCGTAGTCGGGCAAGAAGCAATCAAACTAGCCCTGCTGTTAGCAGCAGTCGATCCCGGATTGGGAGGAGTTGCGATCGCAGGCCGCCGCGGCACAGCAAAATCAGTAATGGCCCGCGCCTTGCATTCCTTACTGCCACCCATTGAAATTGTTAAAGACTCTTTTTGCAACGCCGAACCTAATGAAAATATTGAACAAAAGGCATCTTCTCTATTGGAAGAAAGCGGGCAAGATGCCCACACTACCGATACTAATTCCCCAAATACAGAAATAATTCCCACACCATTCATTCAAATTCCTTTGGGTGTCACCGAAGACAGACTCTTAGGTTCCGTCGATGTCGAACAATCAGTAAAATTAGGCCAAACCGTATTTCAACCAGGACTTTTAGCCCAAGCAAATCGAGGCGTACTTTATGTAGATGAAATTAACCTCCTAGATGACAACATTTCCAACCAATTGCTAACAGTATTAACCGAAGGGCGCAACCAAATAGAACGCGAAGGAATTAGCTTCCAACACCCCTGCAAACCTCTATTTATCGCCACTTACAACCCCGAAGAAGGGCCGCTCCGAGAACATTTGCTCGATCGCATCGCGATCGTACTTTCAGCCGACGCAGCACTCGAACTAGAAGAAAGAGTCTATGCAGTAGAACAAGCTTTATCCTACTCCAGCTCCCCCCAAGAATTTCTCAATCAATACAGCGAAGATACCGACAACCTCAAAACCCAAATCATCCTAGCCAGAGAATGGCTCAAAGATGTCAGCATTAAACGCGAACAAATTGCCTACCTAGTAGAAGAAGCCATCCGGGGTGGCGTTCAAGGACACCGCGCCGAAATATTCGCAGTCCGCGTCGCCAAAGCCGCCGCAGCCATCGAGGGACGCACAGAAGTTAACGCCGAAGACCTGCGCCGCGCCGTAGAATTAGTCATCGTACCCCGCGCCACCATCATCCAAACTCCCCCAGACGAAAACTCTCCTCCTCCCCCCCCTCCACCGCCTCCCCAAAAGCAGTCAGAACAAGAACAAGACGAACCAGAAAACGAGCAAGAAGACGAAGAAGACCAAGAGGATGAAGACAACCCGGAACCTGAAGAAGAACCGGAAAAAGATACCATTCCCGAAGAATTTCTCTTCGACCCCGAAGGAGTAATTCTCGACCCCAGCGTGCTTTTCTTCGCCCAAGCCGCTAACCGCCAAGGCAAATCCGGCAGTAGAAGCACCATTTTCTCCGAAGATAGAGGCCGTTACGTCAAGCCTGTATTGCCCAAAGGCCCCGTCCGCCGCATCGCCGTTGACGCCACCCTCAGAGCCGCCGCACCCTACCAAAAAGCCCGCCGCGACAGGAATTCTCACCCCCCCCAAGCTTCGGGGGGGCAAGAGGCGAGTCAACCCCCCCGAAGCTTGGGGCAAGGGGGGGTTGAGCGCCGTGTATTTGTGGAACAGGGAGACATTCGGGCGAAGCGCTTGGCCAGAAAAGCTGGAGCTTTAGTCGTATTTGTCGTGGATGCTTCCGGTTCGATGGCGCTCAACCGGATGCAGTCGGCCAAAGGTGCAGTCATGCAGCTACTCACAGAAGCTTATCAAAGCCGCGACCAAGTTGCTCTGATTCCCTTTCGCGGAGAACAAGCAGAAGTGCTGCTACCGCCGACTCGCTCGATAGCCTTGGCCCGCAAGCGTTTGGAACGGTTGCCCTGCGGCGGCGGTTCCCCCCTGGCCCACGGTTTGACTCAAGCCGTGCGCGTGGGAGTCAACGCGCGGCAGTCTGGAGATGTCGGTCAAGTTGCGATTGTCGCCATTACCGACGGACGCGGTAATATTCCTTTGGCTCGTTCTTTGGGCGAACCGATTTTAGATGGAGAAAAGCCTGATATTAAGAAGGAATTGTTAGAAATTGCTGCCAAAATTCGCGGGTTGGGAATGCAGTTGCTGGTGATTGATACCGAGAGCAAGTTTATTTCGACTGGCTTTGCGAAGGAATTGGCCAAGACTTCTGGAGGGAAATACTATCACTTGCCGAAAGCTACCGAACAGTCGATCGCAGCTATGACTAAAAATGCTCTGCGCGACGCGATCGGCTAAAATTCTTAAATCGAGATTCCACCCGCATTTATAGACACGGACCTCACGCCTGTGTTACCTCTGCGGTTAACAATCAAACACTCGGATTTTGGCAAAAAGTCTAATTTTTAACTCTCACTCTCCGGCGAGTCACCGCCAGCGAACCCGCAATTAAACCCAACCCTACCACGGTCGAAGGCTCAGGAATTCTTACGGGCAGAGGCACCGGCGTTACGGTTCCCGGGCTAGGGCTTGGAGAAGTTGTACCGTCGCGGAGTTGACTGATTTGAGCCAGCAACAAATTTTCTGAACCCTGCCGTGAAGCAGCGGTAGAAACGGCTTGGACATTAGCTGCAAGGGCAGCTTGACTGCCTGAAACCACAGCGACGGCAGCCAATAAAATTCCGGTGGCAGTTGGCAATAATTTGCTAGGAAAAAAGGTGGGCATTGGACATTACCTGTTTAGCATTTTGTCGATCGAACTCGATCTCTCGATCGTTAATTTTTTGGGCCTTCCCTGTCTGAGCTACCTTAGCAACTAACCCAAGCGATTTGAGATTTGAGATTTGAGATTATTGGAGTTTCCTGTCCCTAGTTTCAACTAAGCCCCAAATCAAAAACCTAAAATCAACTGCGGCCCCTGCTTCTAGCATAGAGTCCTCAATCCCAAATCGTAAATCCCAAATCCAAAATTGATTGATCTCGCCTATCTGCGATTCCATCCACTCTCAGCTTGCCCCTCCTGCAGATAGCGCCGGCCCTTGAACCTCAATTATAGCTCTGCAGCGACGCGCAACGGTGCGAGAGGGCAACACGGCACAGACTTGTACGCAGTCGATTATAAACAATCGATCCCTGCTTTGGAGTGATTTCACCCCCGTTCTTTATCAAATCTTTAAACTCTTTCAGGTTTTGTCAACAGACTGTAAAGCTGTCAAAATATAGATAGCAATTCTCAGCCCAAATTAGGTAAATCCTCGTGAGTAACACTAGCAATTTCCGCGAAGCCGTGCGCGAGGCCAAAAACCAAGCGCTAGTAGGCCCCAACGTCATCGCCAACGCTCTCCCCTTTGTCGGCGGCGGACTCGTCTTAACTGCTGTCGGCGCCTACGGCGGCCTCGGAGTGATCCGCAACTATCCCGGGATCTTCTTTCCCACCTTCATCGCCGCGATCGTCGTAGAATTAATTCTGTTCTTCGTCGCCCGCGGTGCCGCCGAACAAGGCAACAAAAATACCGCTTTGCCCCTGCTGGCAACCTACAGCCTGCTTTCGGGCTACACCCTCAGCGGATTGGTATTTACAGCCCTCAGAACCCAAGGCGTCGGCATCTCCGGGATCGGTTTTGCAGCACTCGGCTGCGGCATTACCTTTATCGCCGCCCGCCAAATTGGCTCCAACTTGTCCGAAACAGACGGCATGGCCCTCACCAAAACTATCAGTTTAGGTGTCATTGCTTTGTTCGTCGTCGTTGTCGGTCAGGTTCTGCTCTCTGTATTTGGCATCTACACCCCAACTTGGTTGGAAATTGGCATTTCCGGCATCGGCGTATTTCTGTTCGCCGGCGCTGCGATCGTCGATTTTTACATATTACCCCGCAGCTACCGCGACGACCAGTATTTGCCCGCTGCTCTGTCGATGTACTTGACCTACATCAACTTGTTCATTTTCATTCTGCGCCTGCTGATTGCTATCAACAGCCGCGATTAATTGAAACTTTAGCTTAAAAAAAAACCGCGGCTCGATCGATATCCGGCCGCGGTTTTTGATTAAGATTGCGAATCAAGATAGTCCTCATTGCGTCCTCTGTCTATTATAAAAAAAACTTATACTATGTTCCAAGCCTACAGACATGAGGTATAATATTACTTTTTAATCACTCAATCAAAGCTCTTGTTATCTAATTGTGTCGATCGCGATTTCAATATTAATCACCAATTAATTGGGGAAAACTCATGTACTTAAAATATGAAGATATCAGGAGAGTCAGCGTAGAAATTACCTCCCGGTGCAATGCAGCTTGCCCCCAGTGTCCCCGCACCGGCAACCCGATTTTGCCGGGGGCGGAATTAAAGATGGAGGATATTGAAAGAATTTTCCCAAAAGATTTTTGCTCTCAGTTGGATTTGGTTTATATGTGCGGCAACTACGGCGATGCTATGACTAGCAATACTACAATTCCGGCGATCGAGTATTTGCACCGCATGGGAGTTCCTCATATCTGCCTGTACACCAACGGTAGCGGACGCAATCCAGACTGGTGGCAAGCCCTGGCACAGGCGATGACAGGAGAACACGATCGCGTAATTTTTAGTATCGACGGGTTAGCCGATACTAACAGCATCTACCGCCAAAATACTAACTGGGACAGGATAATGCAGTCTGTTAATGCCTTTATCCAAGCTGGCGGAAAAGCTGTATGGCACTACTTGATATTTGAACACAACCAGCACCAAGTAGAAGCAGCGCGCGATTTAGCCCAACAATTAGGATTTGTCGAGTTTGTACCGAAAGCTACCTCTCGTTTTGTGGCGAAAGAGATTTATGACAAAGAGTCCGCCAATCAACAGCCTCAGAAGGCAGAAAACTCTCAGGTAGATGCTAAGAGCGATCGCCAAAACCAACCAGCAACAGCTAATGTAGCAGCCCCTCAGCATCAAGAACAGGCCGCGCTTCAGTTCCACCGACAAGCTGAAGAATGCTTGAAACAAGGGCAACTGTCAGATGCGATCGCAGCCAGCCAACAAGCCCTAAAAATTCAACCTAATTTTGCAGCAGCCTGGAAAACATTAGGCAATGCTGTTCAAGGTTTGGGGAAGATGCAAGCAGCAGCAGACTGTTACGCAAAAGCCCTAAAAATTCAGCCTAATTTTCCAGAAGTTTATGCTAATGTCGGCAGTCTTTATGCTCAACAGCAACAGTGGCAGCCAGCTAGTGCTTATTACCAAAAGGCGATCGAGCTTAAACCCAATTTTGCCGGAGCTTATCGCAATTTAGCTAAAGTGTTGACGCAGTTGGGGCAACCAGAAAAAGCAAATTATGCTTGGTATCAAGCTATAGCTATCGAAACCTCTCAAGCACCAGAAACAACTCCTTCTGTCCCATCAAAGCCAGCCAGCGAAGAACTCCAACCCCCATCGTTAGAACAATATAAAAATCCCCAGGGAGACCAATTTCTCCAAGCTGTAGAAACATTTGGTAGCCTAAACAATTACTACCGCAATGTAGAAATTAGCTGTCAAACTCAAGCCACCAAAGAAATTTTCATCAGTTTTGAAGCGGAACTCTGGCCTTGCTGTTGGGTAAGCCATACTAAATACGCTGTTTATAACCACACTTACAGACCGCAAATGCTGGCTTTAATTGAAAAGTACGGAAATGGTTTTAATTCTCTCAGAACTCAATCGGTGAAAGATGCGATCGCCAGAGATTGGTTTCGCGAAGACCTCACAAAAAGTTTTTCCTGTTCTAAAAGGTTGGACGTATGCGCTCACGAATGCGGTAAAACTTTCAATTCAACAGGTTCACAGTATATCTAAGAAGGAAGAAGTCAGTTGACAGTTGACAGTTGACAGTTGTCACAAGAAAGAAGGAAGAATGCGGTGAAGCCGATCGAATTTCATGTCACGATTCAGGCAGGTTATCGGGATCGATCCCTTGCGATCGCAAATACTCAGCTAGGCGATCGGCTCGCTGTCGTTCTACCCTCAACTGCTCGCGCATCTGCCCCGCCGCTGCATCCGGCAGGGGATAGACATTTCCTGACTCGTCGTACCAAACCAGAATTTCTTGCTCGATGCCCCCAATAACTTGCTGGGATCGCCCTAGGCCCAGTTTCACTTCTGGCATCCAATAGGGTTCGCCAATCTGCTGCCGATACTGCCCGTCAATCAGCTTGTACACTTCAAACGGTTGATGCCGATCGCGCCGCCAAAATTCCGGGTTGTAAATAATGTAGTACAAAACCCCTAACCCGGCATAAATCGACATCTTATCGTCGTACTCCCCACCCGGTTTGTGAGACACCATTTCTAAGGCTACGATCGGCACAACCTCGTTTTCTTCCCAGACAGCATAGCTGCGGCGAGATTTGCCCCCTTTTCGGCGCTCCACCCCCAAACTGAGAAACCCGTCGGGGACGACAGGCACTTTGGGACTGATTCCTGTGGTGTGATACACCGCCATATCCACCCCAAAGTACCAATCCATGCGAGCCGACCAAATACCGATCAGGACAAACAACAATAGGTTCGGCAGCAGATTCTGGTCTTCGTTATCCACAGGAGTATCGTCCGAACAGGGCAGGTCTTCGGTGGACGGCAAGCTTAATTTTAGTTCTGGGGAAATCATGGCAGTTAACTCCCATCGAGATCGTTAACATGATTTTAGATTATAGCAACTTTTTTTTAATTTTTAATGCTGTAAAATTTTCAATTCAACTGGTTCGCAGGATATCTAATTACGAAGAAACAATAACATTTTGTTGAATTATCCTAATTTCAGCTATAATTTGTAAAAGACTTCAAAACCATGAGGACTAACCGTGGAAATTCTACACATAAAACACAACATCGAAACATTGTCCGATCGCCTAACGGGCCTACAAGACTGTCTTTAGCTCAGCATTAACCGCCGAAAGCCAAAAGTTACAACAGCTAGCAGCACAGCCGGAATCTGGCAAAAGCATCAATACAGGCGAACGGCTACTTCAAGAACTAGAGGCACTCCAATCCTACCAGGCAAAACTCAACCAGTGCCAAACAATTTTGGCAGATGCTACAGCAGCACTGGAGTTACTCGAATTTCAAGCAGACGAGGAATTAGAGCAAGAACTTCAAACTAATTTAGCTCAACTCAACTGCTCTCTCGAAGAGTGTGAATTAGAGCAATCCTTGAGCGGGCCGTGCGACAAAAATGGAGCCTACCTGATAATTAATGCAGCAATAGATGACTTAGATGCTCGAGAATGGGCAGAAATGTTGCTGACAATGTACTATCGTTGGGGACAGAACCAAGGCTATAGAGTTGCGTTAGTTGAAGATTTCGTATCGACGACATATATAGGAATTAATTCTGCAACTTTGGCAAGAGCAGAAGTTAAGTCTGCAACTGTGGCAATAGACGGACGTTGCGCTTACGGCTATCTAAAGTCAGAAACAGGAGTGCATCTACTGAAACGTACATCGCCTTTTGATATTACCAGAAAGCGCGCTAGTCCAGCGACGGTGGAAGTTGTACCAATGTATGTGGAAGAGGAGATTCCACAGCAGGATTTAGAAATAATGTGGCCTTCCCCCCACCAGACTTCGATTATCCGACCTTACGTGAAGATTATTCATCTTCCTACGGGTATTTCTGCAATATCTAATCAGGATCGGGTGCAACGGAAAAATAGAGAAAACGCTTTGGCGGTTCTCACCAGCAAACTGTTTGCTATTATGCAAAGGCAAGAAGTTGCAGAAATTGCAGACATTCGGTGCGATCGCCTAAAAATACTCCTTAACCAACCAATTCGGGAATATCAATTTGCCAGCGACAGCGCGAATCCGGGCAAAGTTCTGGATCTCCGTACAGGAATCCAAACAACAGCCGTCGCCGAGGTGCTCGACGGCAAACTTGACTCATTTATCAAAGCTGGTGTGCTGCTGAAAAATTGATTTGCACATTTAGAGCAAAATTTCAGCTAAACTCAAAAATACACCCCACAACTAGGAGAACTCACAGTGGAAGTTCTAGATATCAAACACAATATCGAAACATTGTCCGATCGACTGGGTACAACCCAGGACTATCTTTGACATCCCTGCACTTACAGCCAAAATTCAAGACTTAGAGCAAATCTGCGCCCAACCAGCATTTTGGGACGACCAAGATCGAGCTCAAGAAACCCTCCAAGAACTTAATGACTTCAAATCTCATTTAGACCAATACCGCGGCTGGCAAACGAGCTTGGAAGATGCTAAAGCTATTTTAGAACTGCTGGAGTTAGAAGCCGACGAGTCCCTGTTCCAAGAAGCCTCATCGAGTCTTTCTCAGTTAACCCGCGAGCTCGACCAGTGGGAACTGCAACAATTACTATCGGGACCCTACGATGAAGGCGGCGCTGTTTTGACGATTAACGCCGGGGCCGGCGGCACAGATGCTCAAGATTGGGCCGAAATGCTGCTGCGGATGTACACCCGCTGGGGGGAAAGTCAAGGTTACAAAGTACATTTAATGGAAATTTCCGAGGGAGAGGAAGCAGGTGTTAAATCGGCTTCTTTGGAAATTGTCGGCCGTTACGCTTACGGTTATATGCGATCGGAAAAAGGCACTCACCGCTTGGTCAGAATTTCGCCTTTTAATGCTAACGACAAGCGTCAAACCAGTTTTGCTGGCGTTGAAGTGATGCCAGTTCTCGATCGATCCGTCAAGTTGGACATTCCCGAAAAGGATTTGGAAATCACGACTTCCCGCGCTGGTGGCAAGGGCGGGCAAAACGTTAACAAGGTAGAAACCGCAGTCCGCATCGTTCACCTTCCTACTGGCTTGGCCGTCCGCTGCACAGAAGAACGCAGTCAGTTGCAAAATAAGGAAAAAGCTCTGGCATTACTCAAGGCTAGACTGTTGGTGATTGCTAAGGAACAGCGGGCTTCGGAAATTGCCGAGATTCGCGGCGACATGGTGGAGGCGGCTTGGGGCAACCAAATTCGCAATTACGTTTTTCACCCATACCAAATGGTCAAGGATTTGCGTACAGGAGTCGAAACAACGGCCATCGAAGATGTGATGAACGGCGAATTAGACCCGTTTATTCAAGCTTACCTGCGGCAGGAAAATCAGTTGATAGCCCAAACCGATTCAACCGCGCGAATATAATTCGCGCTTTGACATACAAAGTCCGCCTGCGCGGACTAAAGAATCAAGAGCGGTGATGGCAGCGGATTTGGTATAATTTTGGGGTTTTGGCCGATCGCCCGACCTTCAACAGGTCGCGCGGTCAAAAACCTTGATATGATAAAACTTGATCTGACAAACACTAAGGAGAAATAATGACCCAAGTTGTAATAGGCGAAAATGAAGGGATTGAGTCAGCCCTGCGACGGTTTAAGCGACAAGTTTCCAAAGCGGGTATTTTCCCCGACATGAGAAAGCACCGCCACTTTGAAACCCCGTTGGAAAAGCAGAAGCGCAAAGCTATTGCCAGAAGGACTAAGAGACGCTTTCACCGCAACAACAAACCCTAGAATTATTAGCACTAAATTGATTCGGCAGATATAATGCCTTGCGATTCTAGTACCGCAGCGACTCGGAGAATCACCGCTTCGCTGTAGGGAGCACCAATAATTTGTACCCCCAAGGGCAAAGCGCCGGGCCGCTGTACGGGCACGCAAAGAACGGGCAAGCCAATAAATGATAGGGGTTGGGTGAACAGTCCGAGATTGGGACGCACTAAGATTTCTTGTCCGGCTATTACCATTTTCTCGACGCCAATTTCAGGGGCAGCTATCGGGGTTGCGGGTGCGAGGATGATGTCTGTGTGTTGGAATATTTCGCGAATTCGATCGCGGTACCACTGTCTGAATCTCTGGGCTTGCAAGTACCAAGTCGCAGGGATCAGGGTTCCCGCTAAAAAGCGATCGCGCGTCGCCGGATCGAAGTCTTGAGGGCGCGATCGTAAATTGTCCAAATGCAAGTTTCCCCCCTCGCAAGCGGTAATGATAAATGCCGCAGCCCGGGCGCGATCGGATTCCGGTATGCTGACAGTTGCAAGCCCCCCTATTTTTGGGGGGTTTGTTGTTTTTTCTGTTTGACCACAATCCAAGACATTTGTCAAGGCTTTAGCGACTCTTTCTACAGCATCCATTGCTTCCGGTTCGGCCCCTGTGGCGAAATACCCGTCAGCAACAGCAATTCTCAATCCTTCGATGCCTTGATTTAACTGCGACGAACAAAGTTCTGGCGGGCGTTGAGTGCAAACAGGGTCACGAGAATCAGGGCCTTGCAGGATATCGTACAGCAGCGCCATATCTCTGATCGATCGCCCAAACGGCCCCACACAATCCAAACTACCCGAAAATAAATAAGCGCCAGCCCTGGACAAACGGCCGTAAGTAGGCTTAAACCCAAAGACACCGCACAAAGCAGCCGGTACGCGGATGGAACCGTTAGTATCAGAACCGAGAGTGATGGGTACAAAACCGGCGGCGACTGCTGCTGCGGAACCGCCGCTGGAACCGCCGGCGATGCGCGCAGTATCGCGGGGATTGCGAGTCGGCCCGTAGTGGCTGTTTTCGGTGACGAAACCGTAGGCGTACTCATCCATGTTTAGCGTACCCACGAGTACAGCCCCGGCTTGTTTTAGTCGGGCGACCACAGCCGCGTCCTGGGTAGCCGGAGGATTGTCAGCGTTGATTTTTGACCCAGCTAGGGTGGTAATTCCGCCGATATCGAACAGGTTTTTGACAGCGAAGGGAACGCCTGCTAAAGGGCCTGGGTTTTGGTTATTTGCGATCGAATTATCTATATTTTCGGCTGCTGCGAGTGCGCTTGAGGCGGTGATTGCAGTAAAGCAATTAAAAGCTTTATCCTTAACAGCAATCCGTTCCAAAGCAGCACTTACCGCCTCTGTAGCCGTAACCTTACCACATTTAACAGCCGCTGCCGTAGCAACCGCATCAGCCTTCTCTAAAAAACATCTGCGTTCATCTGCGTTCATCTGCCCTCATCTGCGGTTAAAAATCTAAGGTTCAAACACCGGCGCGACTTCTACTTCTTGAGGTAAAGGGAATTCAGTAACGAGTCGGGCGATCGCAGCTATCCTCTCGAAGTTTACCACAACACCGGGGCGATGTTCCGGGTCTAAGGGTAAGTTTATCAGTTCAGCCGTGCGATCGACATATTCTTCTATATTTGTCATTAATCCATCCCAAACAACATCAGCGTTCATCCGCGTACATCTGCCCTCATCTGCGGTTAAAAAGCTAAGGTTCAGATATAGGTGCGATCGATTATTGTATTGTAATCCGCGTCGGCTTGTCAGTTATTATTGCTCAGCTTTTTGTATTCCTCGGATTGTCTGATATCATCTAGAGGCGATTTTTGCTCTGGTGGTTCATCAGGACAAAACTTTATACAGACCTGCGTTTGCCAAGACTGCAAAGTTTGATTAAGTTCTATTTGAAGCTTTCCTTTTTCCCAACCCTTGGAACCAATTTTTAGAATTTGACAATCAATTCCTTCTGGAGGCGATTTCCAGTTTATATCCCCTCCCATAATTTTTGTTTCTTCGTTAATCGACAGATATTGTATCCACTGAATTATCGATTTCTCACGTTGGTTAGTTTCTGCGGCTCTTCTGGAGTCAAGGTGATAAGCAAAACTAATTAGAAAAGCAAGCTAATAGCCTCGCCCGAAAGTTATCAAA
>NZ_JAUBPO010000078.1:0-33819 GCF_036700785.1 Microcoleus sp. S28C3
AAATCCAAACTACCGAAAACTCCTAGAATACGGCTCTCTCAGAGCCTGACTCTCCCAAAATATGTCCGAACTGTTGGTCGTGGGATTTTAGATATACAGGACAAGCAAAAACAGACAAATCTCTTACTAAAATTGGTCGATTTTGATGCAGTTTTTCGGTATGATTGTTACAATGATGACAAACAATTCCTTCTGATAAAATGCTGAGTCCCAAGAAAATTTTTCCCTCAACTTGAGTACAAGTTTCAACGCTGACTCCAGGCAAGGCTAATAGATAGTCTAGATGGAATCTCATAACGGTAAATGTATTATTAGGTACATTTTACACCATAAACTCAGGAGAGCCGTCAGGATTACCTGTTATAATTTACTTACAGCACTTTGCTTAACAATTAGGTAGAATAGTAGAGGTGGTAAAAAAGAGAAAAATGAAACCCTACTCCTTAGATATGCGTCAAAAGATCGTTGACACAAGGAGAAGCAGGTAACACCTCTATTCCGAAAGTAGCAGAAAGATTTCAACGAGCGTAAAAGTACGGTACAAGCACTACTAAAGCCAAAAAAAGAGACAGGAAAATTACTCCCTAGTCACGCAAAGTGCTGTATTAGAGCGATCGCTTTAACGACCAAGCTCACCGGATGCAGATAACCTTTGGGACTCAACGTCATCTACCTTGAAGATTTAATCTTATCAATAACCTGCAACATTTTCTTTGCACAGGCAACTGCCTGATCTGGGGTTTGGCACTCTGATGCTCGGATTCGCTCAATATGAACCCCCTCATGGGCAAGCATAGTTGTCCTATCATGTGCTTCTGCTGGTGTTTCGTTGTGTACAGTATCACCATCTACTTCTACAACCAGTAAAACACCGTTTTTAACAATGACAAAATCTGGTTCAATTCTTTTGTATTTTTCACCACCTCTAATGAAAACGGGTAATGGAGCAAAGGATACCCCAAGTAATTTAAGAGCTTTGTAAAAAAGCACTTCGTTCTCAAAACGAAACAGAAGCCCGTCTACTGTTCTCGAAGGTATATTATCAGACCTAACACGACCTTGATTATTGACTCCTTTACCTGTGACCCAATTGTTTGCTTTTTCGCGCCACTCCTCACCTGGGCTCAGAATTGGACTAATAATCACATTAGCTAAACCATCATATGGGTATGATTTGAGAAGTATTCTTGCCTTGTCCAGAATTAGATTTTCACATACCTCAATATCGTCAGAAATTTGCGAGTAAAGCCAACCAGGAACTTGAAGATAGAGGTTGTAAATGTCTGCGTTAAATCCTTCCCCACAACACTCGATATTATACTCTGAATTTGCTAGGATAGCGACCTGACGCACGGAACCTTCTGACGCAAATAGGTTTGCGCTTGTCGCCAGAAGAGCTTCAATATCATTAATGAGTCTGCGACTTGGGTTTGAGGTCATGCGGAGGTATTATAATTCTTAGACTAAGAAGATCACAAAACATCGCCCTACAGCAATAGATTAAAAAAACAGAGGGCGAGTTTAGCATAAAACTTAACCCCAAAAGTCAAATTTTATGCTCTAAACCCGCCCTCGCAAAACTCTATTAATAAGCGTCTTGCAATTCGTAGAAATCGGGGGAAATGTAATCTTTCCGCAGCGGCCAGCCTACCCAATCTTCGTTCATCAAAATCCGTTTCAGATTCGGATGTCCTTCATAGACAATGCCGTACATATCGTAGGATTCCCGCTCTTGAAAGTCGGCTGCTTTCCAAATCCAGTAGACTGATGGCACTCTGGGATCTTCGCGGGGTACGAATACTTTGACGCGGACTTCTTCAGGCTTGGAAGCATTATCTGTCAGCTTAACCAAGTGGTAGACGCTGACTAAATCTTGTCCAGGGCCTTGGTCGTAGGCGCACTGGCACTGCATATAATTAAACCCGTAGGCGTACAGTGCTGTTGACATCGGAATTAGGAATTCTCGATCGACCTTTAATATCTCCACGCCCAAATTATCGGCCGCTAAAGCTTCGTGTTCAAAGCCATTTTGAGTCAACCACTGGGAAACCTTCCCGGCTTCAACAATTGCAGATTCTGTCTCAGCCACGGTTTACCTCCTGTTTTTGTCCTGCAAGCAGGGCCGGCGGTACTGGCATTCCCATTGCTTCGGTCAATTCTTTCGGCGGCGCCATCCGGCCCGGAACAGACAAGTATTTGCCGTCCAAAATGTCGTCTACTACTTTCATTTTGTGGGGTCTGGTGTAGTAGCGGTGGGTTGGGAGCAAATTGGCCCGTTCTTGCATGGAATTGTTGGCGATTTTTTTCCGCAGTTTGATAATTGCGTCAATAATCGCTTCTGGGCGAGGGGGACAGCCGGGGATGTACACGTCTACAGGAATCAGTTTGTCAACGCCTCTGACTGCTGTGGTGGAGTCCATGCTGAACATTCCGCCGGTGATGGTGCACGCGCCCATCGCGATCACGTATTTGGGTTCCGGCATTTGTTCGTACAGCCGCACCAAAATGGGGGCGTACTTCATGGTAATTGTGCCGGCGGTGATGATCAAGTCGGCTTGCCGGGGGCTCGATCGGGGTACTAAGCCGAATCTGTCGAAGTCAAAGCGCGATCCGATCAAAGCTGCAAATTCAATGAAGCAGCAGGCTGTGCCGAAAAGCAGCGGCCACAGGCTCGAAAGTCTCGCCCAATTGTAGAGGTCATCCACTGTTGTCAGGATGACGTTCTCTGAGAGTTGGGATGTGACTTCCGGGCGCTCGACTGGGTTGATCAGCGCTTTTTGTGATTTGTCAGAACTTAAGACCATTCCAAGGCTCCTTTGCGCCATGCATAGACAAGAGCAATAACGAGGATCGTGATAAAAAACAAGGCTTCGATAAAAGCCAGAAGTCCTAGCTGGTTGAAAGCAACCGCCCAAGGATACAGGAAGACGGTCTCTACGTCGAAGATGACGAAGACCAGGGCGAACATATAATATCGGATGTTGAATTGAATCCAGGCTCCGCCGATCGGCTCGACGCCAGATTCGTAGGTAGTACGTCGGTCGTAGGGACGACTTTTGGGGCGCAGTACCTTAGACGCCGTGAGGGCGAGGATAGGGACTAGGCTGGAAATTAACAGGAAGCCTAAGAAATACTCGTAGCCGCTGAGTGCAAACACGGTGAATAATTACTGCCTAGGTGAAAGGGTTCTGTAACTTGTCTGTTACATTATATAGATTTTGGGTAGCTAAAATTACGAGTTGGTTGAGATTAATCGTCCATCTTCTGCAATAATTTTTAATGTATATTTTAAGATTAGCTTACCTACTCTTTTGGAGCTATGAGCGATCGAGCCACTGAGACTAAGACCCTCGATCGGCACGAGTGCCGCGCCTGCGGCTACGTCTACGATCCGAAAAAGGGCGATCCTAAAATTGGCATTGCCCCGGGCACGGCTTTTGAAGATTTGCCCCAAACTTGGGTCTGTCCCGTTTGCGCAGCGCGCAAGTCGGCGTTTCAAAATCTCGGTCAGATGGAAGGGATATCGGGATTTAAGGCAAATCAGCGCTACGGTGTCGGTGTCAACGGCATGACCGAAGGTCAGAAAAGTTTGCTGATTTTTGGCGGCTTGGTCGTTGGTTTCTTGTTGTTACTTAGTATGTATGGTTTGCAGTAAGACGATTGTGAGATTTTGGCAACGAATTGTAATGTTATTGGCCGCTGCGCTCATCTGTACGAGTTGCAGCACGATCGGCTCCGTGAGTTACAACCCCTGGCAAGTTATTTCTTTGCCGACGAAAGCTAATTTGCAGGATATTGCCTTTACGGGCAATCCTCAGCACGGCTGGGTTGTGGGTTCGGAGGCAACTCTGCTCGAAACCTCCGACGGTGGCACTAGCTGGAAGTCTATAGCACTGGATATCGACGATCCGAGGTCGCGTTTTGCGTCGGTGAGTTTTTCGGGTTCAGAAGGCTGGATTGTCGGCCAGCCTTCTGTTTTGCTCCACACGAACGATGAGGGTAAATCTTGGACGCGGATTGCTTTGAGCAGTCAGTTGCCAGGTTCTCCGAGTACGATCGCGGCTTTGGGCCCGAATTCCGCCGAGATGACCACCGATGTGGGGGCGATTTACCGGACTTCTGACGGCGGCAAAAATTGGAAAGCTGTCGTGCAGGATTCTTTTGGGGTAGTTCGCAATATCAACCGTTCTGAAGACGGGCAGTATGTTGCGGTTTCCTCGAAGGGCAATTTCTACTCGGTGTGGAAACCCGGACAAGAAGCTTGGGAACCTCACAACCGCAACAGTTCTCGCCGCCTGCAAAATATGGGTTTTACCAAGGACGGGCGTTTGTGGATGCTCGCCCGCGGCGGTCAGATTCAGTTTAGCGACCCGTCCAATCCTGAAGGTTGGGGAAAACCGTTTTTTCCCGATCGCAAGGCGAGTTGGGGTTTGCTGGACATGGCTTACCGTACTGATAATGAAGTTTGGGTAGCCGGCGGCGGCGGCAATTTGCTGTGCAGTTTGGACGGCGGGAAAACTTGGCAAAAAGACCGCGAAGTTGAAGATGTTCCCGCTAATTTTTACAGGATTGTCTTTATGGGCCCCGATCGCGGATTTGTGATCGGCGCGAGCGGTACTCTACTTAAATATCAAGGTTCAGCGCAAGCTGCTTGATAGTAGAATATTAATAGAGATTGTCTGTCGATTTGTTGTTGAAAGGAGGATTCTAAATGGCTGGTACAACTGGAGAACGTCCGTTTGGGGACATTATTACAAGTATCCGTTATTGGGTAATTCACAGCATCACCATTCCGGCTTTGTTTATTGCTGGATGGCTGTTTGTGCAAACGGGTTTGGCTTACGATGCTTTCGGAACTCCTCGCCCTAACCAGTATTTCACACCGCAGCGGGAAGAAGTGCCCATTATCTCGGATCGCTTTGAAGCTAAGAAACAAGTAGATCAGTTCATTGCCAAGTAATTTAACAAGGATTTGGAAAAATGACGAGCAGAACCCCCAACAATGAGCCAATTTCGTATCCGATTTTTACGGTGCGGTGGTTGGCAGTTCATACTTTAGGTGTCCCAACAATTTTCTTTTTGGGCGCGATCGCAGCAATGCAATTTATTCAACGATAGGAGTTTACAATGCCTGAGCGCGTTCCTAATCCCAACGAGCAGCCTGTTGAGTTAAATCGGACTTCTCTTTATTTGGGTCTGTTGTTGATTTTTACTCTGGGTATTTTGTTTTCCAGTTATTTCTTTAATTAACTGGTGTCTGAGTTGGCTTTCGATAGTTCGATCGAATTTGTTTAGCTGTGAATTAGTGAGGTGATGGCTATGTTTAGTGAAAGTGGCAGAATTCCTTTGTGGCTGGTAGCTACTGTCGCAGGCCTCGGTGTTCTGAGCATTTTGGGTCTTTTCTTCTACGGTGCTTATGCCGGTTTGGGTTCTTCGCTGTAAGGAGAACTAAGCTGATTTTCGGCTTTTAACCCCCCTTGAAAAAGGGGGGTTTTAATTATGCGAAGTTTATTGGTAAATCTGGGATAAATGTTATGGAAAGTGTTAATTTTTTGGCAAGTTTATGATAATTTAATTCTCTTGTGAGAGCGGGATTTTTTGTGGTTGGGTGGAGATTCGCTCAATAAACTGCTCGCCTTGCGGGTTCACAACCCCAAAATCGATCGCCATTAGCCGACTATCGCCTCAAGAGTGTGGACAGATCCTGAAATTAGCCAAAAGTTGCGAGTAGAATGGTGCAAGAGCCGATCGCTCGATCGTAGTGCACAGCGAAATATGACCCCACCGCAGCCGCCCCGCAAACCTCAAACCGTCTTGGGTGCTATTACCCAAGCAGTCCAGACTATTGCTAAGGTTAATTTTAACCAGCTAGCGCTGAAACCGAATGCCAAAGTACCCGAACTGTGGGTGCAGGATGCGGGTGCAGCTAAAGCTGAGGTTTATCCGCTGTTGGGCGATCGATATTTGTTAGGTCGATCGTCCAAATCTTCAGATATTGTAGTTCGCAATCCCGTTGTCAGTCACGTCCACTTATCCCTGTCGCGGGATACTCGGCGGCGGACTCCTTTTGTCATCAAAGATGAAGACTCCACCAACGGCATTTACAGCGGCAAAAGGCGAATTAAAAGTATGTCGCTGCGTCACGGAGACGTGTTCACTTTAGGCCCGCCGGAACTAGCTGCCGCTGTCAGAGTTCAGTACGTATATCCGCCGCCTTGGTATTTGGAACTTGTGCGTTACAGCTTTTACGGCGTTAGCGGAATTACCGCCTTGATTGCGGTGTTGGTAGGTATGGAATCGACCAAGTTTCACGTGCGGCCTCTACCGAGAAGTATCAATGGCCC
The DNA here is from genome assembly GCF_036700785.1 of Microcoleus sp. S28C3. Classification (NCBI taxonomy): domain Bacteria; kingdom Bacillati; phylum Cyanobacteriota; class Cyanophyceae; order Oscillatoriales; family Microcoleaceae; genus Microcoleus; species Microcoleus sp. S28C3. Next base: position 6,345 of record NZ_JAUBPO010000078.1, read on the forward strand.
CGTGATTGTTTACGCCCGCGACGGGCAAACTCCGCTGCGTCCTCCTCAGAATAACGCTCACTTAGAATTAAAAAAATTGCAGGATTTTTCGCCCTATTTATCCAAGGCGGTACTTGCTTCGGAAGACAGCCGCTACAATTGGCATTTGGGGGTAGATCCGCTGGGCGTTTTGCGAGCACTTTTAACGAATGTTCGCGGGGGCGGAATTCGTGAAGGTGGTAGCACTCTGACGCAGCAGTTGGCGAGGAGTTTGTTTCGAGATTATGTGGGAACTCAAGATTCGGCGGGACGCAAGTTACGGGAAGCTGTAGTGGCTTTTAAACTGGAGAATTATTACAGCAAAGACGAGCTATTGCTGACTTATTTAAATCGCGTGTTTTTGGGAATTGACCTTTACGGTTTTGAGGATGCGTCTCGGTTTTATTTTGGCAAGTCGGCGAAGGATTTAACTTTGTCAGAGGCGGCGACTTTGGCGGGAATTTTGCCTGCGCCAAACAGTTTTAATCCGATTCAAAATTATCAGTTAGCGGTGCAGTACCGCGATCGAGTAATCGAACGGATGCGGGCACTGGGGACGGTTTCTCAGGAAGAAGCAGATCGCGCGAGGCGATCGCGAATTGAAATTAATCCCAAAGCTCGCGAATTTCTGCAAAGTACGATCGCTCCTTATTTCTACAGTTATGTATTTGACGAATTGGAGTTTTTGCTGGGGGAGCAGTTAGCCAGAGAAGGCAATTTTATTGTAGAAACAGGTTTGAATCCCGGCCTGCAAAAGGTGGCTGAAGCTTCCCTCAGAAATGCTGTAGAAAATGCGGGAGCCAATGCAGGTTTTTCTCAAGGAGCCGTGGTAACTCTCAATACTACAACAGGAGAAGTCTTAGCTTTAGTTGGGGGCGTAGATTACTTGAAAAGTCAGTTTAATCGGGCTACCCAAGCTTTGAGACAGCCCGGTTCTACATTTAAGATTTTCACCTATGCAGCCGCCCTAGAACAGGGAATCTCACCCGATAAAACTTATTCTTGCGAGCCGCTTTCCTGGGGCGGACAAAGTTACAGCGGCTGCGAAAGAACCAGCGGCAGTGCGGATATGTATCGGGGTTTAGCACAGTCGGAAAATGCAATTGCTTTGAGAGTAGCACAAGATGTCGGTTTAGACAATGTAGTGCAAATGGCCAGACGTTTAGGGATTACATCAGAACTGCGTTCTAACCCAGGTTTAGTATTAGGTGAAAGTGAAGTTAACGTATTACAATTAACTGGTGCATTCGGGGTTTTGGCGAACCGGGGTTTGGGGAATCGCCCCCACGTAATCAAGCGAATTATTGACAGCAGCGATTGCAAAGATCGAAATAATTTTAACAGTTGCCGGGTGATTTATGACTATCAAAAAGATGGCATTGCCAATCGCCAGTTAGTTTCTGAAGGCGTAGCGGATACGATGACTGATATGCTGCAAGGTGTTGTGCGGGGAGGTACGGGCAGCAGTGCTGCTTTGGGGTTGGGAGAAGCTGGAAAAACAGGCACGACTAATGATAATAGAGATTTGTGGTTTGTCGGTTATATTCCGAGTCAGCAACTCGTGACAGGAGTTTGGTTGGGAAATGATGATAATTCTCCGACTGGGGGAGGTAGTGCAAATGCCGCTCAGTTGTGGGGGGAGTATATGCGGGAAGTGGCGCGTTGAAATCCTTAGTCATTAGTCATTAGTCATTAGTCATTAGTCATTAGTTAGTAAGCGGTTGTGCATTTAAACTGTATGTTGAGGGCGGGCTTTCCTGCCCACACCACAAGAGTAAAAGTTTATTTTACCGTGCAATTTAAATGCGGATTAGCTTAGTCATTTTACCAATGACTAATGACTGCAGATGCAATATTGAAATTTATTCTACAGTCTGAGAAACTGAGCGAAAGCTAACGCTCAAGAGTGAGCAATGACATCAATACGTTATTGATTTCAGGACTGATTAAGGTTAACTGAGCGATGATTTTTTCAGGGCTTGGGTTGTTCGTCTCCAAAGCGATCGCACATATTTTCGTTGGTCGATCGCGTGCAGTACAATAAAGGCCAGGAAAGTATAAGCAATCCAGAAATGTAAATCTCCTGCAAAATCTACAACCGCTGCATTTTGAGGAAAGATACAGCGGTTCCCGCTGTAATGCGGTACAATAAAAAAAGGAAATATTATTCTGTATTCAAAACTAATGAAAGCATATTCCGTCGATCTCCGAGAAAAGATAGTGGCAGCACACTTGGTAGAAAAAATGTCAAGCGAGGAAAGTAGCCACCCGGTTTTGTGTTAGTAAAAGTCTAGTCCAAAAATTGATAAAGCAACAACGATTCGAGGGTTCTTTACAGCCTAAACCGAGGGGGAAACCACAATTTAGTCATCTAAGCAATGGGGAAACAGAAGTCAGAGAACTGGTGGTAGAGTATCCAGATGCCACTTTAGTGGAGTTGTGTGAATTATTTGCAGAGAAGACTGGGCATTGGGTGAGTCGGGCGGCAATGTGTCGCAGTTTGCAGAAATTACAACTACATCGTAAAAAAAAACATGGTACAGTCGCCAAGCCGCGACAGAAAGAGTCCAAAAATTAAGAGTAGAGTATTGGGAAAAAATCAAAGATATCGAGCCGGAAAATCTGGTATTTTTGGATGAGACTGGCATTATACTTGGCTTGACTAGAACTCATGCTCGTTCACAGCCAGGGAGAAGAGTCACTGAATTAAAACCATTTTATCGAGGGGCAAAAGTCACAGCTATTGGCGCAATTAGTATGAACAAAGTGCTAGCAGTGATGACAATGAATGATTCAATGGATGGACAAGCATTTGCCGTATTTATTGAAAAATTTTTATGTCCTGAATTATGGAAAGGAGCCGTAGTAGTTATGGATAACTTACCCGCCCATAAATTAGAATCAATTGTACCAATGATTGAAGCTTGCGGTGCAAGTGTCCTGAGCTTATCTCCGTATTCTCCAGATTTTAATCCCATTGAACTTTGGTGGTCACAACTCAAATCTTTTTTACGAAGGTTCTCTCCAAAAACCACGTCAATGATTGATAAAATCATTGCAGTTGCCCTCAAGTTAATCAACCCTAAACATTTAAGAAATTGGTTTACTAATTGCTGCTACTGTACCTCATAACAGCGGAAACTGCTGTATCTGGCAAGGTTGCCAGCCAGAAGAAAGGGACATTCCCGCTTTTATAGGAATTAGAGAGGAAAAATCCGCTCAGAGGAACCGCTAGCATAAACAGATAAATTGCCGTGTGCAGTAGAAACGTGCGAATCCACTCACCTGTAAACTTGGGGAGGCGGCGCGTATACTTACGCCACCAAACTCGCTGCAAAATGAAAATACGCCAAGTTAGCAATCCAATTGTCAACACCCCAATCGATTTATGCAAAGTATAAGCGTTGCCTCGTAATGGTGTATTGTCTGGCATTTTAACCATCCAAAATCCCCCAAGCAACAGCAGCAGATAACAGGTTGCCATCACCGCGTGCATTGACCATAATTGCTTGAAGGCTGAATTCGCTCTAGGCTGGGGCTTTGTCTCTTGCGGAACTAATTTGGAACTCATCTATAGCAATCCTAAATATTGAATGGTGTTTTGGTTCTGTCAGTCGATTTTATACTTTAGATTTTAGATTTTAGATTTTAGATTTACTCGACAGATGAATCGGGGAGCATAAACTAGGGTCTAAAATTTTTATATTTCCGCGATTTAATTCGGGGGCTTGTCTCCATTTTTGGGCGCGGTCATTCAATATATGCAAGTTCTATAAATCTCATATCAACAATTGATTTTTTAAAAAATTGTAGGTTTTTGGCGACCAAGGCAAAAGAGAAAATAGTTTATATTGCAGTACAGGAATCGAAACAAACAGTTATGCAACGGAACTTTGGAAAAAAAGCCTCAAAAAACGACAAAAAAAAATATTATCAAATTATCGCCTCACAACACGCAATGACTGCCAACAAACGGCGAGATTTTCCGCGCGCTTTCGCTGGCATCCAGTGCTGGACGCAAAACCCATGAACAACAGATGCTGCGATAGCTTTCATAATAGAGGGCGAAAGCTAACGCTCAAGAGCGAGCAATGACATAAATATGTCATTGATGCGTCCAAGAATGACATCGGAATGACATCGAGGGTGCGAACGTCCCTGGCGAGCCAAATCAGAGGGAGCGAAATCAAAGCGATCGAAATTAGAGCGCTTCTGACCCCATCCTCCCGCTTATTCTACAGTCTGAGAAACTGGCCGACAGCCAGACAATATCGAGTGCAAATTGACGACATTTCCGATTACTGCGATCGCAGGTGCTGCAAATCCAGTCGCCTCAACTTGCTCTACAATTGTACCCAAAGTCCCGATCAATTCTTCTTGTTCCGGCCGCGTTCCCCAGCGCACTAACGCTACGGGCGTTTCTGCACTCAATTGGGCTGCTGTCAACTGGCCGATAATGTAAGGCAAATTGTGGATTCCCATGTATACTACAATGGTTTCGGAACCCCGGGCGATCGCCTGCCAATTTACCTCCGGTCGATATTTTCCCGCTGATTCGTGACCGGTGACAAAGGTGACAGAGGAACTGTACGATCGGTGTGTTAAAGGAATTCCCGCATAAGCAGGGGCCGCAATTCCAGAAGTGACACCGGGTACAACTTCTACCGACACTCCAGCTTTTACCAACTCTTCCATTTCTTCGCCGCCGCGACCGAAGATAAACGGATCGCCGCCTTTGAGACGAACTACGATCGCATTATCTCCAGCTTTTTCTATCATTAACTGAGTTGTTTCATCTTGCATTAACGAGTGACGGCCTTTGCGTTTTCCGGCATCAATTCGTTCTGCTTGGGGGTTGATTGCTGCCAAAATTTGAGGGCTGACTAAAGCGTCGTAAATCACCACATCCGCGCACTCTAACAGAGCTTTTCCCTTCAAGGTCATCAAACCCGGATCTCCGGGTCCCGCACCTACTAAATACACTTTTCCTAAGGACATTTTTCTTGCTTCCTTTACCTCTTCTGTGCCACTGCGGTTCATTTTTGAATTAAATCCCCAATTAAGTCTGCTAATTCTACACTTGCGCCTAGAGGATTTGCGAGATGAAGTTCCGCCGCAGGAAATTGCTGCTTTAGCTGTGCGACATTTTTGGCGATCGCATCTGTAATTCCTCCATTAAATAAGAAGTATGGCACAATTCCAATTTGCTGCTGTCCACCACGAACCAAACTGTCAATTTGCTCTTCCAAACTCGGCTTGACCGACCAATACGCTGTCTGTGCACCGAGTTGGCTGGCGATTTCCTCAACTGTCGAGTTACCTCCGGGGCGACGGCTGCCGTGAGATAATAAAATCCATTTTGGCCATAGCAGATTGGGGAGAAAAGTCACCTCTTGCATCTGACTTTTTACCAATTTTGTTAAGCCTGCTTTCTGGGAACCTAAATGCGGGCGCAATTCAATTTTTAGCTTGTCACCAAAAGTTTTTTGGGCAATTTCCACCTCTGCCGGTATGTCTTCGGCGACGTGAACTCCCGGCAATAAAAATACAGGCAGGATTTGCAATTCTGTCAGTCCCAGCGACAGGGTACGTTCGCCAAAACTGCAAATTTGTTCGTGCAGCGGTGCGGGCCCGAGTTCTAAGGTGGCAGTTGCTACTGCGGGGAACGAGTCACCAAAATTTTGAGACAGCAGTTGACCTAGGTTTTCCAAAGCTAGTTGGGGTCTGGGGTCGCGGCTGCCGTGAGAGACTAATAAATAGGTCGATCGCAATTTCAATATGGATTTAATGTTAATGTTCGATCGGGATCTGGACTTGCGCGCACTAACTCAAGAAACCGGGTTTTTCCACGGTGGCAAGAGGCTGCTGCGAAGTATTTTCGTAAAAAAAACCCGGTTTCTGCTTGAGTCCGGGAGAGTTTCAATAACTATAACATTTTTTAGCCGATCGCTCTTGATAGCAAAGAGTAGGTTGGGTAGAGCTTCGCGTTACCCAACCTACTCGGCTACTGTGCTGCGAGGCTAATTGCGGAATATTCCGATTAAGCTCTGGGGCCTGGTTCAGCAATGTATTGGAAAGTAGGTTCAGAGTTCCAAGGGCCGCGTTCATCCTTGCCGTTTGTGGACAAGTTAAAGTAGAGATCCACAGTGGAATCTGGCGGAATATTGCCGAACAAAGGATCGGTGAGTTTACCCAACGATTCTAGAGCTTTCATGAACATTTGAGTGTGAGAAATTTCGCGAGTCAGCAGGAAATGCAGCGTCTTTTTCGTTCCTGCATCCGGTGCGAGTTTAATCAATTCTTCGTAGGTTTGGCGAGCTCCTCCTTCGGCAGCGATATCAGCGCGCAAATCGCGCACCACATCCCCGCCTTCGTTGATATAAGCTGCTGTCCAAGCTTGACCTTGGCTGTCTAACAAGTGTGGGCCTACGCCGCGCACGGCAAACAAAGTGCTTTTATAAGCTTCTGTTTGGTCAACGTTTTTGGTGTGCATTTCTATGAGTTGCCCCACCATTTCTAAGTGGCTGAATTCTTCAATGGCAATATCTTGGAGCATATCCTTAATCCCTGCATTTTCACAGTGAAATGACTGCACCCAGTATTGCAAAGCTGCTGTCAGTTCTCCGGTTGCTCCGCCAAACTGTTCTAGCAGCAATTGCGCAAAACGCGGGTTAGGTTGGTCTACTGTCACAGCAGACATTAATTCTTTTTTGTGAAAAAACATGGATCGGTACCTCTTTTTACTTCTCTTGCTAAAGTCTGAAGGATTGCAGACTTTATCTGTGTTCGCCTTAATCCATTGTGCGACAAGCGATCGCACCGAGCCTCGGTCGATGGATACATCTAGCTCGACAAATTTCTCTGCTTTCAGGTAGAGTTTAAATATGAAATTTTACTTAGTGAGTCGGTAGACCAAATTACTATTTAGGAGCAGCTTTATTGTCGCACTCGGTTAATTTTGCTGACAGGGCATCGAGATGCCGCAGCCACTGAATGCCGCCAACCCAACTGCGAGAGGGGAGGTGTCCGATTGGTGCTTGCTGACTAAATTTAATCTGCCCTAAAGTATTAGCAGAATTGTAGGTTTGCCAGTTGACCAGATCGCAAAATCTGATATAATCTCCCTTAACGCTTTCGTAAATCTGCTTTTGGATGCTGAAGCCAAACCGACCTTGACTGTAGTGCAACCACAGGCGATCGACTGTTTGCAAATCTTCGCAGGGTAGCTGGTAAATTTGGCTAATTTCTAGCTGAGTTCCCGGTGGCTGGGAAAGAGATTGACACATCAAGCCCCAAGTTTCGCGATCGGCTTCTTTCCACTTTTTGTTTGACAAAAAATCCCGCAATTTGGTATAATCAACTCCCCGTGCAGAAATCATGGTCGGATCGAGATTTGAAGTAACAGATAAGGAAAAAGTTTCTGCGGAATTGGGGACGGCATTTGTGGGTAAAATTGGAGAATCAGGAGTTTGTAGCGCGCTGAGATCGGTTGAGTTGTCGCTATTACTGAGAGTAGGAGCGATCGGCTTTTTGGGCAAAAGCAAATTTTGATGGCGCATATCTAAAGCTGCTTGGGTATCTTGCAAAACTTCCGCAGCAAAACTGTACCGCTGATTGAGATTAGTTTGCAGCAATTTATCTAAAATTTCACCTAACTCCTCGCTAATACTCGTGGCTTTGGGGAGAAACTCGCGCCACCACCAGCGATCGTTGTTGCAGTCGTACATATCCAAGGGAGGAACTTGCGTCATCAGGCGAATGCAAGTAACACCTAAACTGTAAAGGTCGCTAGCAGGAAATACTTTGCCGCGCATTTGTTCGGGAGCTACATAATCTTGACTGCCGATGAGCGTTGCTGGACGGAGTATGGCTGTATCAGTCATTAGTTTGGCAATGCCGAAATCGATCAATACGAGTTTGTTGTCCGATTGGCGGCGGATAATATTTTCGGGTTTGATGTCGCGATGAATGACGCGCTTGTCGTGGATAAATTGCAGCACGGGCAATAAGTCTTGCAGCAGTTGCCAAATTTCATCTTCATCGTATACACTCAGGTCTAATTCTTGTTTAAGAGTCGATCCCTCTATAAACTCTTGAACTAAATAAATATGACCTTCTTGTTCAAAGCAGGCTAATAATGTGGGGATTTGCGGGTGTTTTCCGAGTTCGTCTAAACGGACGCCTTCTTGCCGAAATAATTCAACGGCTTTGTTGAAAATTTCGGGGTCGCGGTCGTAAAAATAAAATTGCTTGACTGCACAGCGGGGTAAAGATGGGATGTCTTCATCAATTGCTAGGAAAGTTTTACCAAATCCGCCTCTACCTAAAAGTTCAATTGGGCGATATCGCTGTCTCAGCAACAGGTTAAAGCCGCAGTTCAAGCAAAATTTGGCGGTGTGGGAGTTTTGAGGATTTTGACATTCTGGGTTGACACAGTAGCTCATATCGATTTTAGATTTTAGATTTTAGATTTTAGATGGCGGACAAGACTTTTTTTTAAACGAACCGCGAAGACGCGAAGCGGCGCGAAGGAATAGGGAAGAGAGAAGAGAGAGAAGAGAGAGGGTTGACAACTGATGTAGTTCGAGATATGAGGCTATTTTAATGCGCTGGGTCGAATCGGGACGCTGCCAGAGCTGCTGAGTCCGGGCCGCGCGACGGCTGGGGCGCGGGATAGTTGCCGATCGCGCGGAGCGAAAATTGTGCTAAACTCTTACTGTGCTTGAAATTTGAGGCACAATCGATCTGTCCGGTTCAGGGACGCTCAGAAATATTTCAAAATATTTTTGCCTTACCCCTAGACTTGTGCTGAGATCTGATGCTATAGTTAAAAACATATGGCGAGTGTAGCCAAGTGGTTAAGGCAGTGGTTTGTGGTACCACCATTCGTGGGTTCAATTCCCATCATTCGCCCTTTTAATTCTGAACTGTTTAATTCGATCGCCCGTCGGCTGTACGGTAATTTGCGATATTCGTAGGGTGTGCAGTGCACACCTTAATCTTTTTGGGGATTTAACGGTTCTGTCGGTACAAGTTCCGATGTGCTAATCTTAAATCCAATCTAAAGTCTAAAATCTAAAATCTAAAATCAAAATATGCCATCTTTAGTAACAGAAGATTGGGGATATAAATTTAGTGGCGATCGCACAATTAATAAGTTTATTCGGGATATTGAAGGAGAAGCAGCTTTAGGGAAATATTGCGATTGGGAATGCAGAGAACGTGCGGAAATTCTGATGTCGGAGATAGCTGGCAAATCCCACAATCTGTTCTACGTGCGCCGCCAAAAGGTAAATGAGAGATTTTCTGAAGAAGAAATCTGGGAATTGCTGCTTGCTACTGATGGAGATGATTTTGAATTACCCGAATTGTTGCAAAAAGCCGATCGCACTTTGCGGTTGTTAGCAACTGTACGCTGTGAAGACGGAATCGGCGGTTTAAAACTGCTGGATGCTGGTTTGGTGGCGGTTCCCAGAGGGAGGAAAGATGGGTATTCTTTGCCGGTTCAGTTGCGACTTTTGGCTAACAGTAGATCGCCAATTCCTGTAAAGTCGATCGCCCGCGTCCAACAAATGCCGTTTTGGGACGACAGACACATACCAACTACGGAACAACTAAAAGTTTGGCATACTTTTTTAAATGTGGAAAAACGCATCGCGGAAGCGCGTCAATTTTGCGTGCCTTTCCGAGGACACAATTACGGTTCCGGCTTCAAAATCGTCACTTTTGAAATCGATCGTAATTCCGCAACTCTTGACGGCTACGAGGAAAATTTCTTAGAATTGGGCGACTTTCGCGAAAGGCTAAAAAAGGCACGAAATGAAGAAATTATCCTGTTTGATTCGCCGCCCGGAAGCAGAAGCAGCCGCGATGGAGAGACATTAGGTAGCATCGCCGAAATTGACTTTGAACATGGTAAATTACGGATTAAGTTAGATGTTGATTTAGGCGATCGCATGGCGGGCGGCAGATATCAACTGCCGAAACAAGGATTCTTGTATTTTGAGGCTGCGGGCGATATCAGTCAGATCGAACGCAAGAAAAAAGCTTTAAAAATGCTGACAGACGGTCGCGCTCAAAATCCCTATTTGAGCGATTTTTTATTCGACTCTTCTCAGGCGAGAATGCCCGAAAAACTGATAAAATTGGATCGGGAAAACTTATTAAATCGCAATGCTAATGACGACCAACTTGCCGCCGTAGAAACCGTGCTTTCGGCGCGGGATTTAATTTTGATTCAAGGCCCGCCGGGAACTGGCAAAACGACTGTGATTGCGGAGATTTGCTATCAAATTGCCCGTCAGGGCGGCAAAACGCTCATTGCTTCCCAAGCAAATTTGGCTGTAGACAATGCTTTGAGTCGGTTAGTTCACAATCCGGCAATTCGGGCTTTGCGGAAGGGAAAAGCTCATAAGGTGCAGGAAGAAGGGCAGCCGTTTTTAGAGGAAAATGCGATCGGCACTTGGCTGCAAAATACGGCGACTGACTGCGAACAAAAGCTCTCGCAGCGCCAAACCAATGTCAAATCTTTGCGCCAGTTGGTGGCAGAATCCGAGCGATTTACCGCCTACTTTGCCGCAGAAAAAGATTTTTTTAATGAACTCAAACACCTGCACGACAGTAAAGCAAGTATTGAGGAAAAGTACAGCCAGCAAGCAGCAGATTATGAACTGATTTTAACCGAAAAAAGCGAGATTGAATCTCTAGTTAGTGGGTTAGAAAATCTGTTGGATGCGCCTAATGTTAACTGGGAATCTCCAGAAGTTGCCGAGTTTATGCCCCGACTAAAACCCTATTCAGAAGGCAATGTTTTAGTAGAAAACTTTATGGCAAATGTTCGGATTGCCGCTAGCAATGCTACTCAAATAGGTTTCGATCGCCCTGCTTGCGGCGCGTTTGGGATTGGGGTTTGGCTGCAGGAAACTGTAGCAGCGCAAATATCGGAATTTAAGACAGCATTCGATCGGGCTGATGATGTTTGTCACGCTATGTCAACGGTTGCGGAGTCGTTGCGGGTGTCGCGGCAGATGTCGGATGCTGTGAATCAACTCGAATTGGGCGATCGGCAAAATCAGACACACCGCCACAATCTCGAACAGAAAATCAAGAATTTGGAACTGCGAAAAGCGGAAATTGCAGCCGTTGTCGTCGCCGTTGCACAATGGATTGAGACGGCAGATACGGGGCTCTATGAAGTTGTGAAATCTTGCTGGGAAACGGGCGCAATGCTGACGGATGATATGGTAGAATTGCCCGCAGGATTGCTGAAAATTGCCCGATCGCTCAAATTGCCGATCCTGCCGCCCAAATGCAAAATCAATTTGCCCGATTTGGATCGGTTGCAAAAGGCGATATCCCACGAAGAAAGCGCAGGTTTTAAGGACATACAAGGGCAACAGTTCCGGTTTAGCGAGTTTCTGCACCTAAATTTGAGTCAAACGCCGATCGTGCTCTCAGCGGGCGATCGTACACAGTGGCAGCAACTAGCCAAAGACTTCGCCACCTACTCCCAAGTCAGCCCAAGTCAGCGCAAATTTATCATCGAAAAATCTCGCAGTTTCTTAGGTAGCATTCAACAATTTTACAGTCAATCGTTGCAGCCAAATCATATCCAAGCTACCTTCGATCGCCTAGTCAAAGAATTGCTGCACAGTATCCTCGCAAATGCGCGTCAGTGTGTGGTTCCCCTGAAAACCGAAACCGAACAGCAGCTTATAAAACAGCAACAGTTATTAGATAAAATCGGTCAAACCTTAAACCAGCAGCAAATATCCGCCGCTAAACTTCAGGTAGAAACAGCGCAGCAAGAGGCAAACTTAAAAATTAGCGAAGTTACTAATTTGTTGCAAGCAATTGTCCAACAGCCAAACGCACCTGAAAAATTGCGGATTTTATCCGAACAATATCTCGCCCAAAAATCCAATATTTGGGAGCAACCGCAGCAGTTTGTCAAGCAAGTTGAGGCTTGGAAAGCAAGCACGGTTCAGCTTGAAAAATCCATTGCTGACTTAGATCCTTTTGGGGTTTTGGAGACTCTCAAAAACAGTCTTGACGAGAATTTATCCCCGCTGCAAGTTGCTGCTGCAACTTCGCAGCAGCAACTCGCCGAACTTCAAAAAGAATTGAGCGAAATTACCGCTCAACTGCAACAGCAGCAACCGACATCCGCATTACTTGTTGAGAGAAATTGGTGGGAGTCAGCATGGCAAACTATCCCCACTCAATACCAGCCAGAAGTTCCGAATACAGGAATATTCAGCGTAGCTTTTTTAAACAAAATTAAGCGTTTATTCAAAACTTGGCAGCGAAAATTAGAACAAGAAGAAACAGCCCTAAATCGCTCTCAAACGTTTGTGACAGATTGGATTCAAAAACTCCGCAATCCATCAGAAAAAGACCGCAACGATTTAAAGCAAATTTATATTGACAATGCCAACGTAATCGGTATTACTTGCGTGCAAGCTGCCAGTTTCGATTTTACTAAAAACTTTCCCAGCTTTGATGCAGTCATCATTGACGAAGTTAGCAAATGCACTCCCCCAGAGTTGTTAATTCCCGCTTTGAAAGGCAGAAAGTTAGTATTAGTTGGCGATCACCGGCAATTGCCGCCGATGTTTAATCAAAGTACGATCGACGATATTGCCGAAGACATCGGCTGTACCGGAGACGAACTTAGCTTCATAAAAGAGTCGCTGTTCAAAGTATTGTTTGAAAATGCCAGCGACAGCATCAAAAAAATGCTGACAACTCAATACCGAATGCACCCGCAAATCATGGGCGCAATCAATCAGTTTTACCAGCAAAAACTCAACTGTGGCATTCAGGAAGCTGACACCAAACGCGCCCACAACCTCGCAGGTAAAATCATTCAAGAAAACAATCACATTCTGTGGGTGAAAACGCCTATCGGACAAGGGTTTGAAGAGGAAAAACAGGGTACTTCGCGGTTGAATGTCAAGGAGATTGATGCGATCGAGCGTTTGTGCGAACAAATGGAGACAGCTTGGCGGCCCAAAGTTGCTGACGGAGAACCACCGAAAGAAATCGGAATTATCACTTTTTATGCTGCTCAATTAAATGCAATTAAAGACAGAATCGAAGGCGAAAGATTCCCTGCTTTGAGCATCCGCACTGGTACGGTTGACATATTTCAAGGCATGGAAAGACCTGTAATTATTGTCAGCACAGTGTGCAATAATGTTAGGGGCGATATTGGATTTGCTAAGGAACCGGAACGGGTGAATGTGGCATTTTCCCGCGCTCAAGAATTGCTGGTAGTTGTCGGCTGCCACGATTTATTTACCCAACAAACAGGTACTGTCGGAAAAATGTATCAGGAAGTTTCAAAAACGGTGCGTCACTGCGGAGGCTTTGTAGATGTTTCTAGCGTCCTCAACTAAAACAATTGACTCGAATTTAAGTTCGCTAGCGGAACAAATGGAGCAACAAAATCCGGGTTTGTCAGTGTTGGCGGCGCGTCAATTCCGCTTCGCAATCCGGCAAACTCCGCTGGAGGTGGCGATTAGCGAACCGCGCCAGTTTAACGTGTTGGAAGAGTTCATTTTGCGGGCGGGGGTTGAGTTTGAACCTGCGCCAACTTTGAAGGAATTGGCGGATTTGCTGGGGTTGGACGAGATTTTTGTGAAGACTGCGGCGGCGACTCTGGTTAGTTTGGAAAGCTTGGAGGTGGCTGAAAACGGGAAAATTGCGATCGCCCCCCAAGGTAGAGATTTTTTCGATAAAGGTGCGGTTAGTCGATCGCAAATTCAATCAATTTACGCCATTTCCGATCCGCTGAATCAAACTCTTACCTTTAAATTCGATGCTTTAGCGACCGAATCGGTCAACTTGCCAGATTTAGCAGATTTAGTTTCGCTCGAACATAAAATTACCGACCTTGCGGATTTAAGTATAGCAGAAATCCAGCCGTTAATTCAAGCTTCCGGCTTAGGAATTCACGTCCCCGAAAACGGCAAAATCGTGTCAAAGTGCGATGTCATCGGCGACGATTTAGATATTTGGCAAACAGTCTCGATTTTTGTGTTGTTAGATGCGATCGAAAATAAAACTACTATTCAAGTCCGACAGGGAAAGCAAATATTAGAAACCGCATCAAACCGACTCAACGAACTAGAATCCCAGCAAAAACTTTCCTTAAATGACTTGTGCAAATTACCAGAAGATGCCATCTTGCAAGAGCCAGAAATAATCGCCACTCCAAAAACTCGGAAATCGGCATCTAAGAAGAAACGCAAGGAAACAGACCCAGAAAACAAGTAAACTGGACAAGCTGCAAATAAAAGCGATCGCTACGCAGGTAACGCAGCGATCGCACTCTTGAGCAAGATTAAATAAAGTTAATCTTTATCGAAATAAAAGCCTACTATAACTCCCAGCAGAGTTATTTGAGAGGAAATAATGACAGGAATTAAATCCTTTGCCAACTCTTTACCAGAATTTGGAATTAGAGAGTTTGAACCTACAACAACAAAAACCCCAAACACTGTAGCACTGAAGACAGTCAGTAAATGATTGGTCGTTTTTGAGCGAGTCTGCTCTCGCTCTCGCTCCTTATCAACCCAAGCTTTTACATCTTCGCGTACTTCCTTTTTAGGCGGAACGCTAATAATGTAGTTGTTGATATCCAGCTTACCGTCCAGAACGATAGGCTCAAAAATATCGCGCTGCTCTGGCTGGATCTGAGAATAGTTATGCGGGTCGTATTCTGTCTTCATAGCGGCTCCTAAATAGGTTGTTGGAGCCTCCCGCAGCTTGCTTCATCTAAAAATAACTTCCCGTACTTCCTTATCGGAAGTCAGAAGTAAAACTTTAGACCCTTGTTTTATCTCTTTATAAAGGTAAGCTTCAGTTGCAATAGCTTTCCGAAGCGCTTCAGTTTGAGTTATCCCTTGGGTTGCAGCAAGCCATTCCAATAGTTGAGCAGCATCCGAAGATAAAGTGACGGACATCCGCTTAACATTTGGGGGAGGCGGTGCGTGTGTGTTCTTAAACTGCTTAGTCATCATCGTTTCCACCATATTTTTCTCCACCATCCACCTATTATAAACCAAAAAAATAACTTTAGGTGCTTTTTACACACCAATTTGGTGTATTTATAATTTTTTCAGATTAAAAAACTGCTAGCCCCCACTAGGGTATAGCCCAAACTGTTACAACACTTTACATTACGTACGATTTTGCACATATTTCGGCTTTACTCCCTCACTACCAAAAGATTTGTAGGTTATCGGCTGGGCCTGGCATCGGTTGAACCCGATCGCAAATTGTATTTGGCAGTGCCAGTTGACGTGTATAAAACATTTTTTCAGTACGAGTTTACTCAAACTGCGGTACAACAGTATCAGGTGTTGCTAATCGTATACGATCCAACAAATGAGGTAATTGTGCAATGGACAAACTAGCTCAATATCGTCAATATGTTCAGACATTAATCACTCGTTATGCCGAAGATGATGTTTCCGATGATGAAGTCGAAGTGCAACTAATCTTAGACACAGAACGAGATCATTATCAGTGGATGAATGTCGGCTGGGAACACTTAACCCGGATTTATCGAAGCATCATTCACATTGACATCAAAGATGGAAAAATCTGGCTTCAGCAAAATTTAACCGACCAAAATCCTGCCGAGGAATTAGTTGCAATGGGAGTACCGAGAGAGGATATTGTTTTGGGATTGCAACCCCCATACAAGCGGCCGTATACTGATTACGGTGTAGCGTAAAATGTCAAGCTAAAAAAACACAATACTCAGATTCCCAACTTCTTGAAGAAGTCGGGGGTATAATTCGCCCTACTGAGCCTTAACGCATTTCAGAATCCGCAAAGTAGCCGCCGCGTAATTCCGCTTTGCAGAATCATCGAAAGCAAACCGCCAATTTCGTTAATAGCGGCAGCAACAGAACAATAAGAAGACATTTGAGTAATAATAGAAGCAGCCCAATAATTCTGAATGTCTGACAAAGTTTTAGACGGCTCTTTAGCAACTAAATTCGGCTGCATTCCCCGCGCCGACAAACCAAATTCCGCCGCTCGACGACGCACCGCCATCAATTCAGCGCGAGTGACGGGCTGCGTAGGTTTAAAAGTTCCATCTTGATAGCCGCTAACTATCTTGTTGTCTCGCGCAAATAGAACTTTTCCGGCACTCCAGCGAGAAATATCAACGTCGCTATAGGGACGGATAGAAACATGGCTAGGAAATATGATATTAGCACCTTGTATTCCTTTTAAGGATTCCCAAACTAAAGATACCAATTGCTCTCTGGTAACAGCAAGTTGCGGTCGAAAGGTATTATTTTGAGAAAACCGGGCTACAAACCTAAAGCCCACAGCTTCTTTAATTTCGGAAGCGTAGATATCATCGGTAGCTATCTCCGAATTGTAGAAAAGCTAGTATTGCTTACGGTATTGGTATTTCCTGCGGTATTTCCTGCGGTGTTGGCTGCGGTAATGGCTGCGGTAATGGCTGCGGTAATGGCTGCGGTGTTGGCTGCGGTATTGGTATTGGTATTGGTATTGGTATTGGTATTGGCTGCGGTATTGGCTGCGGTAATGGCTGCGGTATTGCTTCGGTATTGCCTCCGGTATTGCCAATTGTTCCCGGTGCGGGTTGATTGGTAGTGAAATAAAAGTGACCTAATGTGCGGCCTTGGTAAGCTCTTTTACTCAAGTGCCAAGCAGGATCGAGACTGATTTTCATGAAGTCGTTAACATCGCCGTTTGTGCGACCGATAATCACCGAATCACCTTGGAAATCTACCGGAGTTCCCATTAATAGAACATTGCCATCAACACTTTCCAAGGTCAGGCTGTATTTTAATGCTAAATCGGTGCCGGCCATGCGAATTGAAAAGCCGTTACTGTCTGTTGCGCGACCACAAATACCGGTGAAATCAAAAGTAACTAATAACGGATTAACTTTCACTGGATTAGAGCCGCTTTCGCTCCAGCACTGCCGTTTGTCAGATACCTGTTCTAAAATTAGCAATTGGTAGCCACCGTAAGGGCGGGGTTGGGCGATGACAATTACTCGGTCTTGGCTAATTTCGGTTTCGTCAAAAGTAAATGCTTTAGCCGAACCGATCGCCCCGAGTGTTAAAATTGCTGAACCTGCCAGTGCGGCCACTGTTCGTACAAGTGAATGTTTCATGATTTTTGCCTATTGGCTCCTTATTTGAATGAGACTTATCTAGAATATAAAAAAGTCGTGTTCTTTACACAACAAGATAGGATTTTAGCATCTCTTGTTCCGGTGGTACCAAGTGCGATCGCACAACGACAATAAAATTGGTTTGTAGCCCGGTGAGGGCGGGTTTATAGATATTCTGGATGTGAATTACACATTCTTCGTGAGAGCCGCCCCTACAAGTGTTATGGCTATTTTACCGAGGTACTTGATATTACTTGCGGGAAATTATCGCACTATCCGAAAAAAAAATGGTGCGTTAACCAAGTGTAACGCACCCTAAAACAAACATTCAAAAAGCGCCTTTCCTGTCTAGCGGAACATACTGCTAACAGAACTATCTTCGTGAATCCGCCAAATAGTTTCTCCCAGCAAATTCGCTACCGAAAGCACTGTCAACTGCTTAAAACGGTTCTCTTCAAGCACAGGAATTGTATTCGTAACAATTACCTCTTCCAACACCCCGCTAGACAAACGCTCGATCGCCGGAGGCGAAAACACCGCATGAGTAGCACAAGCATAAACCTGCCTCGCACCCTCGCGGCGCAACAATCTCGCGCCCTCAGAAATCGTGCCGGCAGTATCGATCATGTCGTCCACCAACACGGCTGTTTTGCCCCTCACATCACCGATGAGGTTCATCACTTCTGCCACGTTGTGAGCTTGGCGGCGCTTGTCAATAATTGCCAGGGGAGCATCGCCAAGTTTTTTGGCAAAAGCTCTCGCCCTAGCTACTCCGCCAACATCCGGCGAAACCACAACAATATCCGTCAACTTCTTGCTCGCCAGATAATCCAAAAGCACTGGCGAACCGTAAACGTGGTCAAAAGGAATGTCAAAATAACCTTGAATCTGAGCCGAGTGCAAATCCATCGCCAAAATGCGACCGGCCCCAGCTTCAGTAATCAAATTAGCCACCAACTTCGCAGTAATCGACTCTCTTCCAGCCGTTTTGCGGTCAGCCCTAGCATATCCGTAATAGGGAATGACGGCAGTAATTTGTCTGGCCGAAGCGCGCCGACAAGCATCGATCATAATTAACAATTCCATGAGGCGATCGTTTACCGGACCACAAGTGGGCTGAATCAAGTAAACATCGCAACCCCGAATCGATTCTTGAATTTGAACGTAGAGTTCCCCATCAGCGAACCGCTTGCGAACCATCGGCCCCAAATCGATCCCCAGATAGCGAGCCACCTCTTGGGCGAGGGGAACATTAGCAGAACCGGAGAACAGCCGGAGACGGTCGTGAGCGGAAACCGGCGGCTCGGGAAGCGAAAGCGGTAAAGTAGCAGAACGGATCACAGCAGGCCTCTTGCAGGACGTTTATTCCACCGCTATCTTACCATCGGAAACTAGAAATATTCAGCCAATTCTTTGAGAGATTTAACTTTCGGAGCTGCCACAAGTGTGAAGTTAGGCGAACTGAATAGGACTTGGAGAAATATGTCCGATAAACCGGGTTTCTAGCCCACCTTCCGCATTTTCAACGGTCACAATCGGTTTTTAGTTATTTTTATCTAGCAATAAAGCTATAAATTATACTTTGATACCGTAGGTTAACCGGTAAAAAACTTTTTAAAGGCATAATTTATTACTTTACTTTCGAGCCGACATTCCGCACCCTCAACGGTCACAATCGGTTTTTACTTATTTTTATCCAGCAATAAAGCTATAGATCGTACTTTAATACCGTAGGTTAACGGGTAAAAAACTTTTTAAAGGCATAATTTATTACTTTAAAGATAGAGTTTTCTGCGTAATTATGCTGTGTGACACCCCAGGGTGCGGAATCTGGGTTAAAGATAGAGTTTTCTACGTAATTGTGCTGTGCGATACCCCAGGGTGCGGAATCTGGGCTCTAGCGATATCATTACTGGCAGAAGTACGATCGCACTTCTGCCCCTACGTCTCAAAATTCTGGCGCAAGCCAATTTGGGGTCGAGGCTGGAAGTCTAGCCGCCCAAAATTCGGTCGAAGGCCGAAGGCATCCGGGTTTAATGCAATAAAAATGCCACCAACAGGCAATAAACTTGAAAAATACTGTAAAAAAAATTAAGAATCGGGAGCGCACTCCAGATTTTTGATATCGGGCAAAGCAAGGTAGAAATCGATGAGCTTAAGAGAACGCATTGACGCAGAAATCAAAGCAGCCATGAAGTCCAAGGACAAAGTTCGCTTGGAAACAGTTCGCGGCATCAAGAAATTTATTCTCGAAAAAGAAGTCAGCCTCCGTCCCTCCGGCCAAGACACGCTGACAGAAGCTCAAGAACTGGAAATTTTGATGCAAATAGCGAAACAGCGCCGGGATTCGATCGAACAATACCGCAAAGGCGGCCGCGAAGATTTAGTCGCACAAGAGGAGGCGGAGTTAGCAATTGTTGAAGAGTATTTGCCGGCGCAGATGTCAGACGAAGAGGTGAGTCAAGTCGTTGACGAAGTGATTGCTTCGGTTGGCGCTACTTCTGCAAAAGATATGGGCAAGGTGATGGGCAAGGCAATGCAGCAGCTTAAAGGCAAAGCAGACGGTAACAGAATTCAAGACATGGTGAAAGCAAAGCTTAGTCAGTAGTCAGTAGTCAGTAGACATCTCCCATAAATAATCTCAAGCTTTATAGAGATGTATGGCTTAGGC
Organism: Microcoleus sp. S28C3; assembly: GCF_036700785.1. Classification (NCBI taxonomy): domain Bacteria; kingdom Bacillati; phylum Cyanobacteriota; class Cyanophyceae; order Oscillatoriales; family Microcoleaceae; genus Microcoleus; species Microcoleus sp. S28C3. The sequence goes on from NZ_JAUBPO010000078.1 coordinate 26,207, forward strand.
CGAGGGGCGACAATTTATTAGGGCTAAGACCAAAAAACCCGGTTTCTACGAAAAATCGCGCATTTCTCCCTTGAGATATTGACGCAGAAACCGGGTTTTTGCTCGGATATGCGGGTTGCAACCTGTGTATTTTCGTGAAAAGACCCGGTTTCTCAGCATCCTTGCGTTCAATAATGTCAAAAAAATGTACAATGCTAATTTTGGTCGGGACTGGGGACTACAGACAGTGAAGTATGCTCAAGAGCATTAAAGACATAGCATTACTAAGTCTGTGAGCGATCGTCTATTTTTTAACAGTTTCTACTTAAACTTATGCAGCCACCTATTGCTATTGGAACTCTCCTACAAAACCGCTACCGCTTGGTGAATATTTTAGGTCAAGGAGGATTTGGCCGGACTTATTTAGTAGAAGATTTGGGGCGGTTTCAAGAACGCTGCGCCCTGAAGGAATTGATTCCGGTGCAAAGCGGGCCTTACGTTTTGGAAAAATCGAAGGAATTGTTTCAAAGAGAGGCGGCAATACTTTACCAAATTGGGCACCCACAAATTCCCCAGTTTCGGGCAATATTTGAAGAGAACCAGCGTTTGTTTTTAGTGCAAGATTACGTGGAAGGGATGACTTACCGCGAACTGATGCTCGATCGAACTTCAACAGGCCGCACCTTCACTGAAGCCGAAGTCTTGGTATTTATCCGGCAAATGCTGCCGGTACTGGCTCACATCCACGCCCGCGGCATCATCCACCGCGACATCTCCCCAGAAAATATCATCCGCAGGGAAAACGACCAAATGCCGGTACTGATTGACTTTGGAGTGGTGAAGGAACTCGCCACCAAAGTCCAGTCTCCCGAAGGAACAGCCCACGCGACAACTGTCGGTAAAATCGGCTACGCGCCGATGGAACAGTTGCAAAGCGGGCGGGCAACTGCCAGCAGCGACCTCTACGCTTTAGCTGTAACGGCGATCGTCCTGCTGACGGGCAAAGAACCGCAGGAATTGCTCGATCAAACAACGCTGCAATGGAATTGGCAGCAGCGAGTGCAGGTGAGCACGGGTTTGGCTTTGGTGCTGAATCGGATGTTGAGCCGGTCTCCGGGCGATCGATATCAATCTGTCAGCGAAGTCGCCCAAGCACTCGACAACCAAACTAATCCTAAGCCTAACCCGCCAACTGTACCCCCCGCGCCAGCACCGGTGCCGTCAAATGCTTCGCTAATACCAACGGTGGCCGTGGGCCGGTCGCCGGAGCCAGCCGCCCAGAGTTCCCACCCCCAAAACCAGCCAGACCCGTTAATTGAGCCTGTTGGCGGCTCTTTTTGGGACAATCCCATCGCTGCGATCGGACTGCTGACGGGCTTAGTAATCTTGACTGGCTTCGGTTCCTGGGCTTTAGTCGGCTCATTTCTCAACAATTCGCGCCCCAAACCCACTCCGACACCGCCAGCACTTACAAGTCCGACCCCGACACTAACTCCGGTACCAAACCCGCTACCTTTGCCAACCCCAACCCCGCAACCTTTGCCGGAACCAAGCCCAGAACCTTTGCCGGAACCGAGCCCAGAACCTTTGCCGGAACCGAGCCCAGAACCTTTGCCGGAACCAAGCCCAGAACCTTTGCCGGAACCAAGCCCAGAACCTTTGCCGGAACCAAGCCCAGAACCAAGCCCAGCGCCAACTCCGACACCCAAACCGACGCCAGCGCCGACTCCTGCGCCCAAACCGACTCCGAAACCGACGCCCGCACCAACCCCCGCACCCAAACCGACGCCCGCACCAACTCCCGCACCCAAACCGACTCCCGCACCAACTCCCGCACCGTCACCGGAACCTGCCCCAACTCCCGCACCGTCGCCGGAACCTGCCCCAACTCCCGCACCGTCGCCGGAACCTGCCCCAACTCCCGCACCGGAACCGGAACCCGCACCGTCGCCGGAACCTGCCCCAACTCCAGCACCGTCGCCGGAACTCTAAACTTCTGGCAAAATTCCCCTAGACTGATGTTGAGGCCAATTATTTGTTAGCTATTTGTCAATGAACTCCTTGCTAATTGCTGGAACTGATACCGACGCGGGCAAAACTGTTTTGACCAGCGCTCTGGCTGCTTATTGGCAAATGTATTTTCCAGATCGCAGTTTGGGAATTATGAAGCTGTTGCAAACGGGAACGGGCGATCGCGAACTCTACAACCGTTTGTTTTCCCTCGACCAATCCCCCGAAGAACTCAATCCGCTGCACTTTGATGCGCCTCTAGCACCGCCGATTGCAGCCGAACGGGAGGGGAGACATATAGAACTCGAAAAGGTTTGGACGGCGTGGCAAAGCCTTTCTGAGCGCAAGGATTTTGTATTGGTGGAAGCTTTGGGAGGACTGGGATCGCCTGTAACGTGGGAACTGACGGTGGCTGATATTGCCAGGGATTGGCGGCTGAGGGGGGTTTTGGTAGTACCTGTGAGGTTGGGGGCGATCGGGCAAGCTGTGGCGAATGCTGCTCTGGCCAAACACACTGGTTTTAAGCTGAGAGGTATTGTGCTTAATTGCGTTAAAGCTTGTTCCGAACAAGAAATTGCCGATCGAGCGCCCGTTGATTTGATCCAGTCGCTGACTCAAATACCTGTGTTGGGTATTTTGCCGCATTTAGATGACCCGACTGACCTTGCTAAATTAGCTAAAGCAGCTTCAGATTTAGATTTAGAGCGGTTGCTACCAGGGGTTAATTTAGTTCCTCAGACTTCTAAATAACCCTATTCTCAACACCTCTGTTTCTCGTTCTTCTCTTCCTCTGCGTACTCTGCGCCCTCTGCGGTTCATTAAAAAAAAATCTCCGGCACAACTCAGATAGGATTGAAGAAGATTTTATTTTAACCGCAGAGACCGCAGAGACCGCAGAGAAAGAGAAGAGAGAGTTTCACAAATTATTCTGGGTTGCTATAATTAGTAATTACCATTTATTAAGTGACTAAACCTCAAAGTTAATAAAAAAAAAGGAGAATAAAACATGGTTTCTACTTTACCGAATTTAACCTCTGTCGATTTATCTCAGTTGCGGCTGGAAATTAGAAATTTGCAGCCTCAGCTAGTCGAATGGCGTCGCCTTTTGCACCAAAAACCGGAGTTGAGTTTTGATGAAAATTTAACGGCGCAGTTTGTCTCGCAAAAGTTGCAAGAATGGGGCATAGATCATCAAACTAATATTGCTAAAACTGGTATTGTCGCAACTATAGACAGCGGCAAACCGGGGCGGGTTTTGGCAATTCGGGCGGATATGGATGCTTTGCCCATTCAAGAGGAAAATGAGGTGGATTATCGATCGCAGCATGATGGAATTATGCACGCTTGCGGTCACGACGGGCACACTGCGATCGCCCTCGGTACTGTTTGTTATCTCGCAAAGCACAAACACAGCTTTTCGGGTAAGGTAAAATTTATCTTTCAGCCCGCCGAAGAAGGCCCAGGGGGCGCAAAACCGATGATTGAAGCGGGAGTTTTGAAGAATCCTGATGTTGATGCGATCGTCGGCTTGCATTTGTGGAACAATCTACCTTTGGGCACTGTAGGCGTCCGCAGCGGCGCGTTGATGGCGGCTGTCGAAGTTTTTGACTGCACGATTTTTGGCCAAGGCGGACACGGCGCAATGCCGCATCAGACTGTGGACTCGATCGTAGTTACAGCCCAAATTGTCAGCGCCTTGCAGGCAATTGTCGCGCGGAACATTGACCCAATCGACTCAGCGGTAGTAACTGTCGGCAAATTCCACGCAGGCGACGCCCACAACGTGATTGCCGACACCGCTCAAATTGGTGGCACGGTGCGCTATTTCAATCCAGCATATCAAGGTTATTTTGCCAAGCGAATCGAGCAATTAATTGCCGGAATTTGTCAGAGTCACGGGGCTAATTACAAATTAGATTATTGTGCACTTTACCCGCCAGTTATTAATGATTCGAGAATAGCTGAATTGGTACGCAGCGTTGCAGAATCAGTTGTAGAAACTCCTGCGGGGATCGTGCCGGAATGTCAAACAATGGGCGGCGAGGATATGTCGTTCTTTTTGCAAGAAGTTCCCGGTTGTTATTTCTTTTTAGGTTCGGCAAATCCAGAGAAAAACTTGGCTTACCCGCACCATCACCCGCGTTTTGATTTTGATGAAACTGCGCTGGGGATGGGTGTAGAAATGTTTGTGCGGTGTGTGGAAAATTTTTGTGCGATGTAAATAAGCCTTTTATGGGCGGGCTAGAAGCCCACCCCACAAGAAATTCATTCTTTGTGGAACAGGCAAATTCATGTCTTGTGGAACAGGCATCTTGCCTGTTCAGGAGAATGGTACAACATCTCAGATATTACCGAGTTTGAAAGATATTCTGCACCATTTTCTTATCTACACTCGCTGCCGCCTTATCCAATTCGCCAATCTCGCCCGAGTCTAACTCCCACCCCAAAGCACCAATATTATCCCTCGCCTGTGCCGCAGATTTCGCCCCCGGAATCGGAATAGTTTCTTTGCAGATGCACCAGTTAATTGCTACCTGCGAAACAGTCTTGTTTCTGAATGCCGCTATTTCTCGCAAACATTCCAAAAGCGATCGCATTCCCGGAAGTATCTGCTTGCACGCCAAACCTCGGATACCTTTAGGAAACGAGCCGTTTTCGGAATATTTACCCGTCAGCAAACCTAAGGCTAGAGGACTGTAAGCAATCAATTTTATCCCCAATTCATCGCAAACATCTTTCAACCCGAGTTCCGTCACCGGATAGGTAGAAAGTAGCGAATATTGCACTTGTAAAGTAACAATAGGAATTTGGCGATCGCTAAATTTACGATGCACCCATTTCAGGCGTTTAGGCCCGTAATTAGACAAACCCACTCCCTTGACCAATCCTTGCTCGTAAAGGTCAGCCAAACCGTCTAAAAGAGCGCTTTCTTGCCAAGGAGCGTAATTGGCTGTAGACCAGTGCATTTGCACCAAATCTACATTTTTTCCGAGGCGCGCAGCAGAGGCTTTGCAAGCAGATATCATTGATTGTCGCGTCAGTCTCCAAGGATAAGCAGCCAGTTTTGTCGCAATACAAATACTGTCTTTATTGGCACCTTGATATTGTTGAGAAAACTGCCCCAAAAGCTGCTCGCTGCGTCCATTTAATTTCCCAGTTCCGTAAGAGTCGCCGGTATCGAATAAAGTGACACCGCTGCTGACGCAAAGATTGAACGCGGCTTGCAATTCCTCGTCCATACTTTCATTGTAGCCCCAGAGGAATCTGTTGCCCCAAGCCCAAGTGCCGCAGCCCATTTTTGGCAGTAAAATTTTTTGGTTAGTTTGCATTTTTATTGATGATTAATGATTGAGATCGCGGTAAGGTGCGCATTGCGCACCCTAATTTTTAATTTTTTTACGTGGTTGGCGAGGGCGAAGGTGCGCTGTTTTTGGTAGGTTGCTCCGGCTTAGCTTTGGGGTCTGGTTTGGGTGGCGCAGGCGGAGGGAAAGTCGCCGCGCGTCTGGGTATTTGTAGCGCTGTTCGGAATGCAGAAGACGGGAAGAAATCGCTAAATTGAGAAAGTCGAACTGCGATGGGTTCTGGTGCAGATTCCCACAAGCTTTCGTAGTAGAAGAAAGCGACGCCTAAGCCGTATCCTTGGACTGCTTGCACCTGAGATTTAATTTGCTGAATCGGTACTGGGTTATTTCTCAAACCTGTCATAATCCCAACTCCGGTGGGAATTTTTTGGTGTGCTTCTTGCATTTCGGGACGGTTAATTTTTTCTACAAATGATTCTAAATTGGGACGGTACACTTGCACGATTAGCTCGTCGGCAATATCCAAACGCACCCAAGTCAGCCAATCTTGCAGGTGATGTTTGTAAGCAAACTCGTAGTAATTGGGAGAAATCGAGAAAATTGCATTGGGTTTGACTGCTTTGACGGCTTGATTTAGCTGCGACATAAAAGCGGTAATTTTATTGGCTCGCCACTGCACCCATGCTGGATTTTGAAAATCTTTGGGCGGCGCTTTTTTTGTTTCTTTGGTATACAAAGCAACTGTGTAGTCATCGTAGCCAAATTCCGACGGCAAACTCATGTGATCGTCAAATTGAATGCCGTCTGCGTTATATTGAGTGGTGATTTCTAGTACGAGTTCAGTAATGAATTGCTGCACTTCTGGATGAAAGGGATTGAGCCAAACTACTTCGCCGCCGGCGTCGTTTGATGTTTGGCTGCCGTCCTGTTTTTGTGTCAGCCACTCGGGATGATTTAAGGCTAATTCTGATGTGGGAGGAGCCATAAAACCAAACTCAAACCAAGGAATTACTAGCAGGCCTTGGCGGTGAGCTTTATCAATTAAATCTGCGAGCATATCTTGTCCGTCTAACCCTCTGTAAACAAAAGGTTGAATGTCTCTTTGCTGCGCTACATAGCTGGGATACATTGCATACCCAGAATTCCAGGCTACAGGATAAATAGTGTTAAAATTTAACCGTTTTAGTTGGCTGACAGCATCTTTTAGTTTGCGACGATCTCTGAGGATGTCTTTGTCGTTTGTCGTCATCCAAACGCCGCGAATTTCCTGGCGGGGTTGCTGGGCGATCGCCGGAATTAAGTTGTTCGCCAGCAATACTATAATGAATGAGAGGGCAAACAGAAGCGGTAAAAGAGTTTTAATCGATCGCTGCCAACTGCGGGGAATAATGCGTAATGTCATAGTTTTGAATGGTGAGTTAGCTGTAGAAACACACCCCGGCCTAATTTGCTGATAAAATTTGCTCGCTCTACAGTCTACAACCATTGGCGCTGAATGTGGAATCGGTTAAGTGCAATGGGTGGATTGATGTTATGCGATCGCAACTGAGCGAAGTATAATCCATGAGACAGAGAGTAGGTGAGAGCATTCTGTCAAAGTGCTGGGAGATCATTGATTACGCACTGCAAGCTCTCCTTACCGGACAGTGCCCCCAAGGATGCCTAGTGCTGTACAATATTGGTGCTGGAACATCTCGATCGAACATCTGTAATTGTGAAAGATTTAGTCTTAATTGGCGGCGGTCACAGTCATGCTATTGTATTAAAAATGTTCGGCATCAAACCGCTGCCGGGAGTGCGTTTGACTCTGATTAGCGACGTGCTGCACGCGCCTTATTCGGGGATGCTGCCGGGGCACGTTGCCGGGTTTTACAATTACGATGAATGTCACATCGATTTGCGATCGCTCGCTGAATTTGCCGGATGTCAAATATTAATCGATCGGGCGATCGCGATCGACCTTAACAAAAATTTAGTGATTTGTCAAACTCGCCCTCCGGTTAATTTTGATTTGCTTTCTGTGGATATCGGCAGCACTCCTGCGACTTTATCTGTACCGGGTGCCGCAGAATATGCAATTGCAGCTAAACCCGTACCGGAGTTTTTAGCTAGCTGGAATCAGTTAATTTCCGAAAGGCAAAACCATCCCCAAAAACCGCTGCGGATCGCCATTGTGGGGGGCGGTGCCGGCGGCGTAGAATTAGCATTAAATATGCAATCTCGATTGGGGGAGGAAGAGGGAAGAAGGAAGAGGGAAGAAGGAAGAGGGAAGAAGGAAGAGGGAAGAAGGAAGAGGGAAGAAGGAAGAGGGAAGAAGGAAGA
>NZ_JAUBPO010000078.1:33919-38035 GCF_036700785.1 Microcoleus sp. S28C3
GGGAAGAAAATTTAGAAAATTTATCATCAGAAATTCATTTGTTTCACAGCGGTGCTGAATTAATGCCTGCACATAACCATCGAGTGCGCCGACGCATTCAAAAAATTCTCATCAGTCGCGGCATTCAATTGCATTTAAAGGAACAAGTCTGTGCTGTAGAAAAAATTGACAGGGAAACCAATTCCAAAATCCCAATGACCGATTACCAAATTTTCTGTAAATCAGGTTTAGAATTAGAGTGCGATCGCATTTTTTGGGTAACACAAGCATCCGCCGCTAATTGGCTCAGAAAATCCGGTTTAGCCACAGACTCAAACGGCTTTATGCAAGTCAACGACTGCCTCCAATCAGTCTCTCACCGCAACGTATTTGCGGCTGGCGATATCGCTGCGATGGTTAATTATCCCCGTCCCAAAGCAGGCGTGTTTGCCGTGCGTCAGGGCAAACCGCTGTTTGAAAATTTGCAGCAGTTTTTATTGGAAAAACCGCTGAAGCCCTTTGCACCGCAGGAACAATACTTAGGGTTAATTGGTACGGGGAATAAAAGGGCGATCGCATCTCGCGGATCTTTCATGTGGGAATCGGCGCTGCTGTGGTATTGGAAAGATTGGATCGATCGCCAATTTATGCAAAAATTTAGCAATCTGCCCAAAACCCGCAATACCCAATAGCAATACATTCAGATATTCTCCTCTCTTCCTCTGCGTCAATAGCGTCCTCTGCGGTAAATAAAAAAGTCTTATTGAAAAACCCTTTAAGATTGTTATAGTAATATCAGAAGTCAGAAAAACTAACTATGTTCAGAAAAATTGGATTTGGGCTGCTGTGGATTGCATTTATCACCTACGCCTTTGTATTTGCACCACCCGACAGCCCAGAAAAAACCATCACACTAATTACCAATATTTCCACAGGCAAAATAGCAGACATCAACCCTTTAATTGTAGCTTTATTCAACATCATGGGAGTCTGGCCGCTCATCTACAGTTGCGTCTTATTTGCTGACGGCAGGGGGCAGAAAATACCTGCATGGTTATTTGCCACTTTATCCTTTGGCGTCGGTGCCTTTGCCTTGCTGCCTTATTTAGCCCTGCGGGAACCGAATCCAGAATTTCCCGGTCATAAAAATATCTTTTTAAAGATATTAGACTCCCGTTTTACTGGAATTTTCTTAACATTAGCTGCTGTTGGTTTAGTTGCCTTTGGCTTGACAAAAGGCGATTGGTCTGATTTTATTGAACAGTGGCAAACCAGCCGTTTTATCCATGTAAGCAGTTTAGATTTTTGTATGCTTTGCCTGCTATTTCCTGCCTTGTTAGGAGACGATATGGCGCGCCGAGGAATGCAGAACTCTACAGCATTTTGGGCAGTAACATTAGTACCGCTGTTCGGGCCATTGGCTTATCTGTGTACGCGCAAACCGCTGCCAGAAACTAATACTAAAACTGTTACAAATTAGACAGCAGTGCAGGGAATTTTCAGTTTAATCTAGGAATCTATCACAAGTAATCAGACAAGAAACAGGCAAGATGCCTGTTTCACAATAAGTAAGTTTTATTGTGGGTGGGCTTCGAGTCCGCGATAAAAAAATGATTACAAATAGTGCAAAATCTGAGTATTAATCTAAATAATTATCTCCCAGTCTCTAGCAAATGAAAAAATTTCCTATCGTTGGCATCACAACACATAACCGCTGTTCAGCAGGCGCATATCGCTTAAATGGAACTTATATTGATGCTGTTCAGGCGGCTGGTGGCATTCCGATTTTACTGCCGCCCAATCAATTAGATCCGGGTAGTATTTTGGATGCAGTAGACGGTTTAATTTTTTCCGGGGGCGGAGATATCAACCCAGAACTTTATGGCGGTTATGTCGATCGCACAGTTTACTCGGTTAATGCAGAACGCGACAATTTTGAATTAAGCTTAGCAAAGCTAGCTTTGAAGGCTGACATACCTGTGTTGGGGATTTGCCGGGGAATGCAAATGCTGAACGTAGCCAGCGGTGGCAGTTTGGTGATTCACGTACCGGATGCTTACGGAGATGAGGTTAATCACGGATCGGGAATTCCGCCACGTGCGATCGAGCATACCATTGAAATTGAGCCAAACAGTCGGCTAGCAAAAATTATGGGAAAAACTTCAACAACAGTTGTTTCCTGGCATCATCAAGCAGTGAGAAAGGTAACATCCGATTGGCGAATTGTAGCCGATGCACCTGACACTTTGGTAGAAGCAATGGAACACTGCTATCACCCTTGGATGATAGCAATTCAATGGCATCCGGAAATGTCGCCAAACTGTTCGGTAAACTCTCGAATTTTTCGGGCTTTCGTGGAAGCAGCAGCTTCAAAATTTATGAATTCTACCAAGTCAGCATCAAATACAATTCATACATTTTTATAGTCACTTATTCTTGATAGTCAGTGTCTATCTCAATATCGAGAGTATCTTCATCTATTCTGACATACAGAACATTCGGGCGACAGCAAACTTGGCAATCTTCAATATAAGATTGTTCCATACCTGCGCTGATATCAACAAAAGTTGTACTCGGTTCGCCGCAGAAAGCACAGTAATATTCAGCCGTTGTTTGCATCTTTTTCACACTCTTTTTTGGTGACTTCGTGGCGGTAGCGAAACATATCTGTTAACCGCATTTCCACCCACCAACCTAACAACAAATCGACAATCGGGCCGCCCGGTATCGAAAATGCGATCGCATCTGTCAATCTAGTCTTGCCATTTTCTGAGGTAAACTCGTGTCGGTGAGTCCAACTTGCCATGGGCCCCTCAGTTTGTTCATCAACAAACAAGCGATATTTTTCGCACTCAGTGTGAGTCGCCACCCATTTTACAGGAATCGGCCCCAATAACAGGCGAAATTCTGATACAGCACCCACATCGAGCCCCCCTTCGCGGCGAATGATTTTCACCGGTTGCCAAGGCGGAGTTAAAAGTTGCAGAATGTCCGGCCTTTCGTGAAAGTTCCAGACTGCTTCAACGGTGGCATTAATCAGCGACGAATATTTAAAATTGGGCATTGTATCGTTGGGCTAGACAGTTAAGTGCGATCGCATTTCAGCATTTGCAGTATTATCCTCGGTATCAGTACAAACAGCAACAGTTAGTTTCAATCCCAAAGCATTCAGCCAAGTTCCCAGATTATAAATCGCATCACTTCCTTGCTGCGACAGCAATTGATCCAGTTTTTTTAAGTGCAATTCATATTCTTCTGGAGTCATTTTTGGTTGACCTAGAGCTTCAGCTACATCGCTCAGAGATCGTTTCAGCAATGCTTCGTCAGGTTCTTCGCCTTCATCTAATTCAAAATGAGTTTCGAGATAGACTGCCGCATAACTGGGGTTTTTTAGCCGTGCCATCAAAAAGTCATGATACGGTAAACTTTTAGGCATTTTTTTAACTCCTATAATCTGTCCAGTATTCTATTGCTTGGCGAATGTCTCGGTCTTGAGTGCTTTTATCTCCTCCGCACAGAAGAAGTATAATTGTTGTGCCTACTTGCCCAAAATAGATTCGGAAACCAGGGCCATAGTCTATCCTTAATTCAAAGACTCCATTTCCAACTGATTGAAAATCTCCCAAATTCCCCAAAATAACTCGGTTAAGTCTTTTATTGATAATTGTTGAAATTTTGCTATCTCGGAGCGAATCATACCAGTTATCAAACGGCACTTGACCGTCTGAGGCAACATAACGCTGAATTTCCCTGGGTTGGACTTCTGCCATAATTGTATTATAGTATGTCGCTCCTCATCTTATCTTGAACCGGTTGCCAAGGCGGAGTCAAAAGTTGCAGAATGTCCGGCCTTTCGTGAAAGTTCCAGACTGCTTCAACGGTGGCATTAATCAGCGACGAATATTTAAAACTGGGCATTGTATCGTTGGGCTAGACAGTTAAGTGCGATCGCGTTTCAGCATTTGCAGTATTATCCTCTGTATCAGTACAAACAGCAACTGTTAGTTTCAATCCCAAAGCATTCAGCCAATTTCCCAGATTATAAATCGCATCACTTCCTTCTGGAGTTTAGACTAAGCACAAATTTACTCAGAAGGAGCTGAGTAGAAATTATGGTGAATTTAGAGAGAGATTCCC
>NZ_JAUBPO010000079.1:0-37547 GCF_036700785.1 Microcoleus sp. S28C3
CGAATATTTGCCCAAATGGAATTATCGAGCCGTACCTCAACCTGAGTAATTCATTAAGTTATTTATTTTTCATTCCTAAGTTTTCACAGTTTCATAAGGCATTTCCAAATCAGCAGCAATATCAAACAAAGATTCCCCCAATTCCCGGCGCGCCAAAATCGTCGCCCAAGTTTCAGCAATCTCAGAAGCGCGACTTCCGCCTGTACGCTTTCTCAGCGCCATAAACTTCTCTGTCAATTCATCTATTCGCGCCGCCAATACGCTTTGTATCGACACTTCAGGTAGCGCTTCTGTCAACCATTGCGATCGCGTTTGTCCCAATCCAAAAGTTGTTTTGTGGCCCGTGCCGCAGTAAGGCGCTAACCGCCCCAAAGCATAAAATAATTGTACAAAATCAGGGCGATTGTGAGCCGATCGCCCTAGCCCAAATTCCACAGCCCCAGTGAATCCCGTTACCATGCCTTTTTTGCCCGCCGCTACCTTTTGCGACTCCAATTTGTGGCGGCTAATAATTGCATTTTCATCAATCCAATTCAAAAATTCTGCTTGGTCAAAATTTACCCCCGAAAAGTTATTCCAGCGGCGCAAATAGCTGTGAAAAACATTTTCGGGAACTGGCAAAGGGAAGTGATGGCCTTTGCTACGAAAGCTTGTAGGAGTGACAAAACTAAGTTTGATGGTTGGCGACAATGGGGGTTCTGCTGTTAATAATTGCTGGTAAGTTGTGGGTTCCAAAGCAATATCCCAAGAGCGAATTAGCAGCGGAGCATTTCGCAAATCTATCTCTTCGGGCAAATTTTGCAGCCACTGACTCAGCCACTGCACTACTCGCTTTGAAAGTCCTGTTACGTACCAGCGATAAATTCGATCGCCCAAAAGCTGAAATTCTCTGCCACCGGGGAGCAAATCACCTTCCAATCCCGAAATAGTAAAGGCTTTTTCGGACTGTTCATCGTGCAAAAGTTGCGATAAATCTGGATCGGTTTGCTGTACTTGACCTAAAAACCAAGCGTGCAAACCTATAGCATACTGCGCGTACAGATAGCTAGCAGCGGCGGGAGTCAATTCAAACACTAATCCGACTAACTCGGTGTCAGCCGGCCAAATCAGCCCAGAGGGAGGAGATTTTTTGCTGTGGGTGCGGGTGCGGTTCGGGGAAGTTGCCATCTGATGCCACTAACAGGGACAGGGCTGTGCTATCTTATCCGATTTTTATCCCCTTTGGGGGATGATTGTTGAGGGCGATCGATCGCCAAAATCTTTTGGCAGCTCCAAAAACCCGGTCTGCCACAAGTTTCCCGCACCCTCCGGGATAGACAAAAACCACTAAAAAACCAACAACCTAAAACTCAATGTTTGTCAAGGTTTTCTTCCTTGTAAGTAAACAGAAATGTACAAGTGTTTAAAATCACATTCTGCGCTACAATTGTCAAAAGCTCGTAGCATCCCCAACTCCGATCCTAAACTATGAACACAACAGAAAAATCTAAACTCTCCAACGAAAAAACTTTGGAGGCGATGAAGAATTTCTCCGAAACCTACGCCAAGCGAACGGGAACATACTTTTGTTCCGAGCCTTCCGTCACTGCTGTCGTGATAGAAGGACTAGCAAAACACAAGGATGAACTAGGTGCTCCCTTATGCCCTTGTCGCCATTACGAAGATAAAGAAGCTGAAGTAAAAGCCGCCTACTGGAACTGTCCCTGCATTCCCATGCGCGAGCGCAAAGAGTGTCACTGTATGTTATTTCTGACGCCAGATAACGATTTCGCTGGAACTAATCAGGAAATTGGAATGGATCAGATTCAAGCTGTCAGAGACACTATGTAATCGGTTAAGTAGGCGGTCGTGAAATGGCAGGAGTTTTGAAAACAGGTCGTTGTTTTTCCTATTTTTAAGACTAAGCTATTTAAAAGAAATCGATCGCCGCCTACTCAAACACGCATTCGCCATCGAAAATCCCGAATATCCAATCGAATGACAGATGAAATCCCAGTCGAATTTTGGCAAGGTATCGAACAGTTTAACAGCCAAGAATTTTACGCTTGTCACGATACTTTAGAGGCTTTGTGGATGGAAGCAGGCGAGCCGGAAAAAAAGTTTTATCAGGGAACATTGCAAATTGCGGTCGCGCTTTATCACTTAGGAAATCAAAACTGGCGCGGTGCGGTAATCTTGCTGGGAGAAGGAATAAATCGGCTCAGTTATTATCAGCCGAGTTATTCCGGAATTGCAGTTGAAGAGTTGCTAGGACAAAGTGCTAAACTTTTGAGCGCTTTGCAACAAGCTGGCCCGGAAGAAGTAGCTAAATTTGTACCGTTGTTCGCAGGTAGAGAAGTGGCAGGCTTGCAATTGCCGCGAATTATCAAAGTACCAAAAAGTTAAATAAAGGTTAAATAAATGTTGGTATTAAGGTGTGCTGCAGACTTGACCTTTACACAGAGAAGGGCTGGCTTTCTTGCCCGCTGTACAAGCAGATTGATTTGCTGTGGAACGAGCATCTTGCCCGTTCTCGGTTAAGACAGTTGCAGCCACTCAGCAAAATAGCCAATTAAATTCGCTGTTGTCTTGCTAGGATAATTGGTTGAGACTCTCGGGTCAATCGATCGACAAGCGCGAAAATCTTTCTGGCCGTTAAGATAAAATACCTAACTGGAGATCGTACCCTTCAGCAATTTCACAAATTTTGAGGCTCCAAGCTTATGATGCCCTCCGCTAAACTACTCAATTCCCGAATATTCAAAGGATTATCGCTGCTTTTGCCCCTCACTCTGGCAGGCGCGATCGCCTCTCCCACTTACCCGCAAGCCGGGCCGCCCCGCACTCTCAGCGTGCGATCGGACATTCAAGAAGCCGACTCCAAAACCGGCATCGTGACAGCCCGCGGCAACGTCCAAATCAACTATCCAGCCCGCCAAATACAAGCAACTGCTGCTCAAGCTCAATATTTCAGCCGCGAGCGCCGGATCATTCTCAGCGGAGATGTTTACGTATTGCAGCAGGGCAACAGTCTGCGCGGCGAAACCATAACATACCTCATCGACGAAGGGCGGTTTATTGCCCTGCCAGACAACCCAGGACAGGTAGAATCTGTCTATCTGGTTGCCCCGGAACAAGATGCGGCAGCCCAAAATGCAGTGGGCTCCCCACGTCCAACTACAGCCCCCCGGTAACAGTGGCTCGCAGCAGCGAAATTTCGCCTCAGCCAAAACATACTACTTGGGATAGATGCGAAATTTCGTCTTTATAAAACTAACAAAATTGAAAAGGTAAAATTTAAATTAGAGACTCGATCGCACAAACCCGCAGTCTGAAATTTAGCTTGTAGAGGTTGCCTCGGCGAAAATGAAAATTGTACTCGAAAATATTCACAAATCTTACGGAAAACGCAATGTAGTCAGTCGCGTCAATCTTTCGGTAAGCCAAGGAGAAATCGTAGGACTGCTCGGCCCCAACGGTGCCGGCAAAACCACAACATTTTACATAGCAACCGGATTAGAAAAACCAAATCAAGGCACTGTTTGGCTAAACGATTTAGACATTACTAAATTGGCGATGCACCAGCGAGCGCATTTGGGAATTGGCTATCTCGCTCAAGAAGCAAGCATTTTCCGGAACATGAGCGTGCGCGACAACATTTTGTTAGTCCTAGAACAAACTCAAGTGCCGCGCTGGGAATGGCGCGATCGAGTCGATTTCCTATTGCAAGAATTTCGCTTGGAAAAAATAGCATCTAGTTTGGGAATTCAAATATCAGGGGGAGAAAGGCGACGGACTGAACTAGCCAGAGCATTAGCCGCAGGGCGAGACGGGCCCATGTTCCTATTTTTAGACGAACCATTTGCAGGCGTCGATCCGATCGCCGTAGACGAAATTCAAACCATTATTGCCAAACTGCGCGATCGCAAAATCGGCATCCTCATCACCGATCACAACGTCCGAGAAACCCTCGAAATTACCGATCGAGCCTACATCATGCGAGACGGCCAAATTTTAGCCTCCGGGGCTGAAGAAGAACTCTACAGCAACCCTTTAGTGCGGCAGTATTACTTGGGCGACAGCTTCGTGCGATAGTCTTTTGAAGGCATTCGGCAAACGACCGAATTTGAGATTTTAGATGTTAGATTGAGGAGCAATCTGCGACAACGCGCCACTATGAAAATAGCAATATCCAATTCTTTGAATCCCATCAACTGGCTGCCGAGAATTTCAGTAATGGACTGGTACATTACCAAAGAACTAATCGGGCCATTTCTCTTTGGCGTCGGACTCTTTACATCCGTCGCCGTCACAGTTGGAGCCTTATTTGAATTAGTCCGCAGAGTAACAGAATCCGGCCTCCCCTACGGCGCAGCCCTAGAAATTTTTCTGCTGCAAATTCCCTACTTCGTAGTATTGGCTTTCCCGATGTCAATGCTGCTAGCAACCTTAATGGCCTACAGCCGAATGTCCAGCGACAGCGAACTCATCGCCCTCCGCAGTTGCGGAGTTAGCGTTTACCGATTAATACTGCCCGCAGTGATTATGAGTTTAATTGTTGCCGGCTTCACCTTTGGTTTGCAAGAGTTAGTCGTACCCGCCGCCAGCTACAGAGCTACTGTGACTTTAGACAGAGCCCTGAAGCGAGAAAAACCGATATTTCAAGATAGAAATATTATCTACACAGAATTTCGCAAACCAGAAAAAGGTGGCGACGAAACCCTGGCCCGCTTTTTTTATGCAGAACAATTTGACGGCCAGCGAATGAAAGGTTTAACAATTATCGATCGCTCCACTCCAGGCCTCAATCAAATCGTTTCTTCAGAATCCGCTACTTGGAATCCCTCAGAAAATACCTGGGATTTTTTCAACGGAACCGCTTATATAGTAGCTCCTGATGGCTCTTACCGCAATATAGTTAGGTTTCAACACCAGCAGTTGCAACTCCCCCGCACGCCCTTAGATTTAGCTGCCAGAGTGCGGGATTTCAAGGAAATGAACATTGCCCAAGCTGTAGAGCGTTTGGATATCATTAAGAACAGTGGTGACGAACCGCAAATTCGCAAATTAAAGGTGCGAATTCAAGAAAAATATGCTTTTCCTTTCGTGTGCATGGTATTTGGTTTAGTGGGAGCAGCTTTGGGAACTCAACCGCGCCGCTCCGGCAGAGGAACGAGTTTTGGTATTAGCGTAGTTGTGATTTTTGCTTACTACGTATTTTCTTTCATCACCAGTTCTATGGGGGTGAAAGCTGTTTTGACTCCAATTCTGTCGGCTTGGCTGCCGATCGTGTTTGGCTTGGGAATCGGGGGATTGTTGTTGGTGCGGGCAGCCTCTAGGTAAGTTTTACCAATAACATTAGGAATAGGTAATTGGCAACTTGTACTGCTCTTCGACTTCGCTCAGGAACCGCCTAGCCTAAGTATTGAGAATTGATATAAGCTGTCGGGCATCTTGCTTGCGTTGTATTTTTCGGGTGGGCGGGACCCCCCGCCAGAATGTCATCAAACTTGACTGTAAAATTTAGATGCCCTTGGGCTTATCGTTTTTGTTGCCGAACTTCCTTCATTTAAGGATTAGAAAAAGTATTGATTTCGCCACCGCCAATGTAGCGTCCCGGAGGCAGCGAGCGGGGTGTAGCAAAAGGTTGAGGTTGAATGGGCTGCACGCCCTGATTTGTGTTTTGAGGAACAACTCCAAAGTTAGGCTGATCCGGCAAGTTAAGCTGACTTTGTGGAGCTGTTTGAAATTGAGAATTCGCTGAATTGGGAGAGAATTGAGGGCTAATTATCTTGCTTCCCCCGATCGTACTCGGAAAGGGGGATTGACCGACATTGGGAAGTAAAGGTGTTGGCGAAGGTATGGCTACTGGAAGTGCAGCAGGTTGAACTTCAGGTGCGAAGCCGGAACCAGATAAATTAGTTTGGTAGGGATTTTTCGGCAAAGCCACCGTTGCAGCCCCTGCATTAATTTCGGGGAGGTTCGGTACTCTGGAATTTAACCCAGGAAATGATTCAGGGACTGTAGCTGTTGGCTTTAAGAATTCTTGAGATTCCTCGCTCGCAGTATTTGTCGGAGCCACAAGTGGGGGAAGTCCTGCGGGAACATTCACAGGATTTGCTCCAGCTTGAGCTGTAGCGGTAGTTGGGAGCAAATTTGCCGCATTTGCCGCATTTGCCGCATTTGCCGCAGCCGAAGCCGGTCGATCGAGCAATTTAGCCGAGTCTGCTGTTTTCTGAGCCGCAGCCGCCGTTGCTGCAGTGTTAGCAACGACGTATTTTTTCATAGCTGCTTGCAGCGGACTCAAAGGAAGAGAATTTTCGTTTTGTTTGCCTGAATTAGCACCACTCGACGCCTGCGATAAAGTTGCTGTCCCTGTATCCTTAGACTCAGGCTCGATCGTTTTTATTGCGGAAATTGGTTCCCCACTGCCAGATAAACTCAAAGCTGATGTCGCGTTTGAACTTGCCAAGCTAGAATTTTGCGGGTTATTGTTTGCGGCCCCGACAGCAGGATTTGCTGCTAAATTTGGCAAGGGCAAAAATCTGTTTCTTGCCACCTGCTTGGAGGCTGAAGATGGCTGAGGAATTACTAAGCCCCGATCGCGAATTTGCTCAAATAAACCTTGGCTTTTGACTACTGATGAATTTAACAAACCGAACTCTGAATTAGAGCGATTTAACTGATTGACTAGCACTGGTAAGCTGTCGATTTCAGCCGCAATGGCGCTATCTTCCGCAGACAGCCCCGGCAGCGAAGCTGCATTGTTTGAGGCTGCTTCTTCTTCGCCATCTATGCTCAACCTTTCTGGATGTACAGAGACCTCCCAGATAAATACCCCCCCCGCACACAGCACCGCTAACGGTGCCCAAACCGCCGGTTGCGACCAGTGGCGCAACCGCGCTATCAGATAGCGGACAGATGTAGGAAATCGCTTAAAACTTGACATAGTTTTGCTTCCATCCGAGCGTGCGGATTTAAAACTATTTTTCCTACTCTACCACATCAATCTTGATTATTTTTGCTGTCCCTGGGTAAGTGCGATCGGGAGCATCTCCGTTGTGCTTTTACTGTCCGTGTGCCATCGTCTCGCTATATGTATGTACTTTGCTGTGCGGGATCACTCCCAAAAAACGATTTTTACTCTCTGCAGAGATGCTTTCAGTGCGATCGGACTTTTGATTGAAAGTTGCGAAATCAATGCAACAGATGAAAATCCATAACGCACTGGTAGAAATATGTCTTGCTTTCCTCAATCAAGGGGCATAAGATGATAAAATTTGAGGCGACGTGGTGCCCGGTCTGCAGGACGTGTCAGCCGATCGACCTCAAAGCAAAATGTTAAGGCAAAATTGACAATTGCTCAGAACAACACCCAAGGAAAGTTGAGAGGAAATTAATGAAAAAAATAGTAGAAGTATTAGCAAATCGGGAAGAATTAATAGCTCGAACGCTTGAGATTGTCCTGTCAAAAATCCACGCAGCCATAGCAGAACGCGGAGTTTGTACGATCGCCGCAGCGGGCGGAAGCACACCCGAACCGCTTTACAGAGCGATCGCAGCTCAAGATCTCCCTTGGGACAAAATTCACGTTTTTTGGGGCGACGAACGCTACGTTCCCCCAGAACACCCAGACAGCAATCAAAAAATGGCGCGCCTAGCCTGGCTCGATCGAGTAAATATCCCCGCCAGCAACATCCACCCCATGCCCACAGGCGCCGGGGACCCCGCAGCCGACGCCTCGGCGCACCAAACCGAATTGCAGCAGTTCTTCAAAGTATCCGACGGCGAGTTTCCTGCTTTCGACATCATTCTATTGGGCATAGGGGACGACGGCCACACAGCCTCTCTATTTCCCGGCACAGCAGCCTTGCAAGTCCGCGACGCCCTAGTAACTGTCGGCAACAAAGACGGTCAACCCCGCATCACCTTTACAGTCCCCTTAATCAACCGCGCCCGGTGCGTCCTCTTCATGGTCGCAGGAGCCAGCAAACAACCTGCCCTAGCTCAAATTTTTGCCCCCGCAGCCGATGAAATGACCTATCCAGCCAGACTCGTTCAACCAGAGGGCGAACTTTGGTGGCTGCTCGATGCGGCTGCTGGCGAAGCAGTAAAATAGCAGATATATCCGCCCACTGCCAACACAGTCAGCAGTATCACTAACTCAATCTTCCCCATCACCGCCAACCTCACGGCGTCAGCTCAGTTGCTAGTATTAGCGAAGCAATATAAGAATTGTGGCGGTTAAAGTTAAAATTTGACCATATACACGACTATTTTTATGAGGCTGATTTGAAAATCTGGCCGATAGCAAGGAGAAATCGATGATTGTCTGTCCCAATTGCAATCACCAGAACCCCGACGGGGCCAGCCAGTGCGAGGCTTGCTACACGCCTTTACCTGTTACCGCAAGTTGCTCGAACTGCGGTGCTGCTGTTCAGACAGATGCAGCGTTTTGCGGTCAGTGCGGCTTTAACTTGCGTCCGGGTTCCATAGTCCCAGAAGTTGGGGTGACAGTACCGTCCCCCTCGCCTGTGGGCCCCACAGTGGTATCGTCACCAATGCCGGATTTACCGCCAAGCGAACCCTTGATGGCAATGGAACCTCTAGTTACCCTAAATAATGGGCCCAACTTGGAAAAAACTCCCGCCAGCATTCCTACGATTCCAGAGTCCCCGCCTTCGCCCTCGGTTCCTGTTACAACTGAATCAGTGGCGACACCAGTAAACACCTCTCCCCCGGTTCCGGCCCCACAGCCAGGTGTAGCTAAAACTCAACTGCAACAGCAGTCGGCGCGCCTGCTACACGTTCAGACAAATACGCCGATGGAATTGCCTCACAGTCTGTCTGTGGTTCACATAGGCAAGCCAAATGACTTAGTGCCGCCGGATATTGATGTTTCCGGATTTGCTAATTCTGAGATAGTTTCTCGCGTACACGCAAATCTCCGGGTGGAGGGAGATGCTTGCTACCTAGAAGATGTAGGCAGTTCCAACGGTACTTACGTCAACAATACTCCGCTGCCCAAGGGAAACCGGCACCGGTTGCGACCGGGAGACCGCATCTCTCTTGGCAAAGGAGACCTGGTTACGTTTTTATTTCAAATCTCTTAGATCGAGTTTGGATTGGGCGATCGAAAGTCTAAAATCTAAAATCGCATCTTGAGGCGCTCTACCAAAACTCAATGCTGCCAATGTGATTAAGCTGACCTTGCTACATCCACTCCAGTCTATACCCGTCCGCAGTTGGATCTTTGAAGACGAGCAGGTCGTCCGGATCGGGCGATCGACCGAAAACCAGGTCGTTCTTTTTAGCGCTGTCGTTTCTCGCCGCCACATCGAATTGCGGCGCAGCGGCATAACTTGGGAACTGATCAATTTAGGTACCAACGGCACTTACCTCGATGGTAAGCCGATCGCTAAGGTTCCGGTTGTGGACGGTCTGATCGTTCACTTGGCTCGCTCGGGTCCGAAAATTCAAATCAACGTCGGCCCCAATCAGTCTTCAGTCCAGCTAGGACAAATTAGCGTCAAGCCAAGGGAGGCTAAGGAAATTCACGCTCCCTCGGGCGGCGCGCAAATTAGCACGATTCCTGTTCCCGACCAAAAAGAAGTTGGCATTTCTAGGGAAGAGGAGGATTTAACGGAGGCAGACAATACTCGCCATTATTCGGAAGAAGAATATTAAATCGGCCTCTTTGGACGATCGAAATTTTTCAAAGGCGGCACTCAGGAGTTTATTTATGAGTACATCACAACAGATTGTTAGGCGCAGCGAACTGCTCAACCGCCGCACGATCGACCGCAGAACAGCGGAAGAGGTCGGCAGGGTCGATCGACTTTGGCTCGATCCTCACTCCCAGCGGGCGATCGGCTTTACTTGCAAGTCGGGACTTTTGGGCAGCAAAAAAACTTGGTTCGCTTGGGCGCAAGTTGATACGGTAGGCGAAAATGTTTTTGTCACCATTAACCCGGAACTGCCGGAATTGCATCAGCCGGAACAAGCTGTATGTCCGATCGGGCTTGAGGTGCTCACGGACGCTGGGAATAAGGCAGGTACAGTGGTTGACTACCTATTTGATTCCCGGACGGGTACAGTGATCCACTACCTGTTTAAATCGAGCGGCTGGCGCGGCGTTTTAGACGGGATTTACTTGCTACCGGTGGCTGCTATTTCGACGATCGGCAGCAAGCGGGCGATCGTCTCTGAAGCTGCTGTATCGGAGCCAGTGCAGTACGCGGAGGGATTGCACAAAAAAGTCGGTCTGGTAGCAGAGTTTTTACACGAAGATTTCGACAGAACTCTCAAAAATGTGGCAGGTGTGAAGCGCGGCGCTCAAAGTCTGGCGGAAAAATTCCAAGATAAAGCTCTAGAAGTCAGGGATGTAGCTCAAGAAAAAGTTGCAGAGTTGAAGCGGCAAAGGGATGAATCTGCCCGGCCAGATCCGGACCCGCCCGAGTCTGATTTGAGTTGAAGTTTGGCCTTCCCGATCGCCCTGCGACTAATTGCCGATCGGATTTTGGGGGTGGCGCGCCCGAGGAAGGTCGATCTGTATTTTCGGTCTAGGAGATTGAGGCGTTCTCGCTCAGAATTCCTGTGATCCTCAAAGCATTCTATTTTAAAGGTATCGCATCAATAAGGAAAATGTTAGCAATTCAAAAAGACCTATGCTGTTTGATACAACCAACAAGTATTTTATCTAGAGACCCCAGCATTAATAATTGGTTAACTTTTGTATCCACGAACAGCGATTCGTCGCTCGTTGACTCTCAACAGATCGAGAACTCGAATCAGCGGTGCAACCAGTGCGGGTCTGAGTTGAATTATGGGGCTAGTCCGCGGGAAAATGGTTGTGCCGATCGAATTGAGCCGCTCACCCATCGGCGCAATCGCTCCATCCCAGACAAAATTAATCAAGCGGTCTCAACATTCGTCACTCGCTGGGAAGTTCAGCAGATTAATAACACGGTGTTTGGTTGTTACCGAGGAAAGCAAAAATTTGCGCCTGCGCCAAAAGCTAACGATCAAAAATTTGTTCAAATGCCTCAAGCAGCCAAAACTTCAACTTTTACAGCAGAACGAAGCAATAGTGACGCACCCACCACCCCTGTGAAAATCAAATTTTTTGCAGTTTTCTCCCCAAAAATCTATCTGGAAGCATCCCCGTTTCTGTCTGGCGGGGGAGTGTCAAAACATCCGTGATTACCTTAACTCTGTTACATCCTATCCAGTCTGTCCCAGTTCAAAGTTGGTGTTTTGAATCCGAATCGGTGGTTCGGATCGGTCGATCGAACGACAATGATGTAATTATTTACAGCGCTGTAGTTTCCCGCCACCACGTAGAGCTGTGGAATCACGCCAATGGCTGGGAAATTATTAATTTTGGTGCTAACGGCACCTATGTAGATGATAGACCGATCGCTCAGGTGTCTGCTGTGGACGGGATGACAATTCGCTTGGGCAATTCCGGGCCAAAAATCAGGATTCGGGTGGGCGCAACCAATCAACCGAGCAAAGCAACCAAGTCACCGCAGCGCGAACTCCGCCAAAAGGACGAAGTTTTAAATGACAAGTCAACTGCTTGGCCTCGGGGTGTGGGAATCATAGAAGACGATGAACATGGAGAGCTCACTCAAAACGATCTTGACTGACCGACAGGTATCTATCTATCCCTGCGGGCGAACTCAAACAAAGCTCAAGGTACGCAATTCGCTGATCTAACTAATTTTTCGGTAATTAGCCTAATTTTTACCTAAATATGCCTATAAATTAATTAACAGCTTCTCTAGTATGATCTCACCCTTCTAAAGATAAGATTTGGGGAATCTCGCTGGAGATTACCTCAGTTTGGTTGCTTGCCCATCGGCGGTAATCTAAGAGCAACTGGTGCATCAACCGCTGTTTGACGCTCAGCAGTACACTCTTGAGCAAAGCGTTGCCCGTTGCTTCTAAAATTGGTTTGGGCGTCAGCCAAAACGGCGGCGGTAACTCTACTTGGACTTCCAAATCCGCTTTTCCCTTCAAGTATGCTACCCCGCTGCTTTGATGTACACAAAGCTGTCCTTTGAGATTGAGAGCAAAGCGATCGTTTATGTAACCCACCCCACGAATTTCGCAGGCGACGGATTCCAAATTGATTGTGCCGTCTGACTCAGCCCACACCCTCATGTCTACGGTGGGTTGAATGCTCAGCATCATAAATTGTAACGGTCGCATTTTCAGGCGGAAACAGTCATCGCTTAGCTGCTGTGTGCGACTTTGATCGACGAGGGCGTTCACCAGTCGCCTCGGCTGGCGCAGATAATGTTGAATGGGAACCCGTTCGTCTGGTACGGCGATCTCAACGGATTGGGAAGAATTAAAGCGGATATACATGAGAAGATATCAAAATATAGGATTCCTAAGCATATCTTAATAAACTATCACCTTTTTTAAGGTGACATAAGTCGCGCACTAAGTCACGCCCCCAGCCATGTCAACCGAGAAATCACTGATAAAAGCTTTCGGGAC
This sequence comes from Microcoleus sp. S28C3, assembly GCF_036700785.1. NCBI lineage: Bacteria > Bacillati > Cyanobacteriota > Cyanophyceae > Oscillatoriales > Microcoleaceae > Microcoleus > Microcoleus sp. S28C3. The sequence continues at coordinate 12,490 of NZ_JAUBPO010000079.1, forward strand.
ATCGCTAGTTTTTCATCATACTTGCTAGCTGATGAGAGTAAAGCAAACTTTTGTAACCTAAAATTGTCTCTAAATGAAAATTTCGATCGCACATCTCGGCCCTGTTGGTACAAATGCAGAAACAGCGGCTCTAGCTTATGTCAATTGGTTGAGCCAAGAAACTAACTTTGAATGCACCCTGTGTCCTTATTCCACCATTTCCCAGGCGCTAGAGGCATCGGCCGTAGGGCAGGTAGACTATTCAGTTGTGCCAGTCGAAAATTCGATCGAAGGCAGCGTGACTGTCACCCTAGATACACTGTGGCGACTCGATCGACTCCGCATTCAACACGCCTTAGTTTTGCCAATTTCCCACGCGCTAGTGTCTAATGCTACAAAAATTAACGAGATTCAAAAAGTTTACTCTCATCCGCAAGCCCTAGCTCAGTGTCAGTTATGGTTGGGGCAGTTTATTCCCTCAGCTCAATTGATTCCGACCAATTCAACCACGGAAGCATTACAATATCTGGAAGATAGAAATGTAGCGGCGATCTCTTCGCCAAGAGCTGCTGAACTTTACAATTTGCCAGTGTTAGCTCACCCCATTAATGATTATCCCGATAATTACACTCGATTTTGGGTACTCAGCACGAGTGTTGGAGAAATTGCAAACGTAGAAGCAGCCGATTCCTCATCGATTAAATCCATTACAAAATCTGCTGCTAAGTTGATCCTCGATGCTTCACCGTCTAATTGCACCCATACCTCACTAGCTTTTAGCGTACCTGCCAATATGCCGGGAGCACTGGTAAAACCTTTGCAAGTATTTGCCAGTCGCGGTATTAATTTAAGTCGGATTGAATCTAGACCGACTAAGCGATCGCTCGGAGAATATATTTTCTTTATGGACTTTGAGGCTAACGCCTCCCAAGCATTTGTGCGATCGGCACTCGAAGAATTAAAAAATCACACAGAAACTTTAAAAATCTTTGGTTGCTACAATGTGCTGTCTGTTGTATAATTCTTTTTGGATAATATATTTTGTTTATGGACGTTGAGGCTAACGCCTGCCAAGCATTTGTTCGATCGGCACTCGAAGTGTTAAAAAATCACACAGAAACTTTAAAATTTTTTGGTTGCGGAGGTGTTACAGTGTACTGTCATGTAGTATTAATTTAGTTTAAGTAAAACTTAGGAGGCTGGCGAGATGAATGCTGATGAACTTCTCAAGCGATACGCAGCCGGAGAAAGAAATTTTCACGAAGCCAATTTGATAGGCGCTTTCCTGTCAAAAGCTTTTCTAATTCACATTAATCTAGCCTCTGCGAATTTGAAGGAGGTCAATTTAGCTTTAGCAGACCTAAGTTGGGCTAACTTAATAGATGCCAACCTCAAGAATGCTTGCCTAGTGATGGCTAAACTCGAGGGCATCGATTTGAGTGGCAGAGCCGATCTAAGATTCGCGAGATTAACAGGAGCTGACATGAGTGAGGCAAATCTGGCAAACGCCAACTTGAGCGATACGAAAATGATTGGTGTTGATTTGAGCGGTGCAAACTTGTATAGGGCAAACCTTATGGAAGCCAACCTCATAGATGCTTGCTTGGACAATACAAACCTCAACGAAGCCAATTTAAGCAATGCTAGACTGCGGGGAGCGAGTTTGAAGGGAGCAAGTTTGAGAGGCGCATTTTTGTGTGAAAGTAACCTGGAGTACGCAGATTTGAGTGAAGCTGACTTGCGCGGTGCTAATTTGAGCGGGGCATTTTTATGCGGTGCTAATCTGCAAGGAGCTAAGCTAGATGAGGCAATTTTAAGTGGGGCAATACACTTTTACATCAGACAAGTCTGAGATTAGGCAATATATCAGCGGAGAATCCGACAACTAAGGACTAAAAAATATACTGTTGACTTGGCTGAAAGTGAAATCTATTTGCTTTTGTACCCTAGCAAAATGAAGCTGCATCTTGAGGATCTCTTTCTTGGAATTAGCTTCAGCAATCTTACTTTCCAAAGCCAGCAAGTTGCGGTTGAGGGTTTCTACTCGCACAGTTTGGTCGTCTAAGTCAATTTTTAGTTCTGCCGCCCGATCGAATTGAATCTGCTTGCGAACCAAAGCGAGGCGAACTGAATTTTCATCCTCTTTCTGAAGAGCTAGCAAAGCTCGCTGCTGCCACTGATTGGCTTGAGATTCAGCTTGATTGTACTGCCACTGAATGCGCAGTTGGGCGGAAATCGCGCTGCCAACAGCCTGACGCAGTTCTTTGAGAGGTTCCTGAATTTCTAAGATTAACAGTTCCCAAAGATTCATCAGTTCGCTGGTAAATTCTTCGCGGTCTACAGATGCTACCAATGCTTCTAACAGCAACAAATTTGGTTGTATCTGCTGCGTAATTGTCTCAAATATTAACTGTGCTTCGGACAACTCCCGATCGTGATTTTTTTGTGAGACTGCACCGGATGAGCGATCTAATATTTTTTGAGTGCTGTCTACCTCAGCTTCTGAATCTGAACTTGAAGCTACAAAAGCCTGTAATTTTTCGCGGGCGATCGAACTCAGTCTTTTTCGCAGCAAATCGCAGGCTGCCCGCTGCACTGACCCTGTTTCGCTTTGACAAATCTGGATAACTATTTTTAAGCCTGCATCGCCGTAATTCAATGTCTCTGTCAGGGCGGCGATTCGATGTTCGCTGACAGAACTAGACAGCCGGTGTTTAACTCCTGCTAGTCCGCCGAGTACGACACCGCCCACAGGAGGCGGCAGTTGACCGCCTTTAACTGCATCGTATGGTTTCGGTTGGTCGAGATTTTCTAACACAAGCATTTACTGCTATAAAGAACCTGTCCGAACCTGTGTGAAGTTAAGGATTAAACAGCTAGCAGTTCCAAAAAATCATGGAACTGTCAGCCCGCGATCCGAACCCTTAGTTCATCAATCATTCCCAATCGAAAATCGAAAATCGAAAATCGAAAATCGTTTGATTTGTGTGTAATTCTTGCTTCAATGCAGGCAAAACCGATCGTGCTTTTTCCTAGGCAAATTGGCTACTTGAGGGTATCTTTAAGTACAGTCCTGGCTGCCAAGTGATTGCGAGTAGAAGTCAAAATTTCTGTTTCGCGTTCCAATCTCGCAGCAGTATCTTGCAATTCTAAAAGAGTTTGCTGTTCTGTCGCTGCACCGTAAAGGTAGCTGGCTACCCAGTAGGACAATTCTGTAGGCAAACTGGGAATGTCTTCCGGCAGGTCGATCGGCTGATCCATCAATTTGCTGGAGAGGCGAACTACATCTCTCAGCAGTTGTTCGACATCTTTTCCCAAAGGTCTCAGGTCTTTTTGCGGCGGTTCGTCTTCAATCCATTCTACTAGACCGACTAAATAGGGTTTTTCCCGAACGGCGTCGAGCACTCGGAACCGCTGCTGGCCGAGGGTCATAATTTTCATGCGATCGTCGGGCAGTCGCTGACAGTGAATCACTTCGGCGCAACAACCGACGGCAGAGACTTTGTTTTGGTTGGGGTCCCACATGAGTACACCAAAACGGCGATCGCCCTCCAGAATCGTATTCATCATGATTCGATAGCGAAACTCGAAGATTTGCAGCGGCAGCGGTCTACCTGGAAATAGAACCACTTCCGGCAACGGAAATAAGGGGAGTTCGCGAACTGCTACAGAGGAAGAGGATGCCATTGTCGCTCAAAAGTGACGGTACTTGCGCTTCTTTTTCTTACTTTAACTGATTTGATGCAATTCCGGGGCAGGAGCGATCGGGCTTTTCCGGTGGCAAGGGGATCGACGGATCGCTATCTCCCGTGCTGGCAGCTTTACAAAGGCGTTATTTCGTCAAAATGCTAAATATACCTTTTTGCTGAACTAAGTGATACTGAAGGCGATGATAGCGACTGCTAAAGGAGCGTTTTTGTAGCGATCGCGCCTTAATTAAGAATAATTATTTAAGTTCGTGCCGGAGCAGACATTATTGATGATTATTAACTAATAACTAATATCTAATAACTAATGAATAGGGAAATTTAAACAAAAAGAAGGAACTATTTGTTTAATCTTTGTTCCTTCTTTTCGAGTTTCCGATGACTGAATCTACAGCTTGACTTCGATATCTACGCCGGCTGGCAAATCCAATTTCATCAAAGCGTCAATTGTTTTGGCCGATGGCTGGTGAATGTCGATAATCCGGCGGTGCGTGCGGGTTTCAAAGTGTTCGCGAGAATCTTTGTCTACGTGGGGCGATCGCAGCAAGCAGTAAATCCGCCGTTTTGTCGGTAGGGGAATCGGGCCGATCGCTGTGGCTGCTGTCCGATTTGCTGTATCTACAATCTTTTCGCAGGATGCGTCTAGAATTCGGCGATCGAAAGCTTTGAGGCGAATGCGAATTTTTTGCTGTTGAATTGTTGCCATTTTTGTTTCTTGAATTTTCTAGGTTCAGTTTGTTGTTTGTTGTCTGTTGCCTGTTTGCAGTTGTTTTTGGGCTAACTGCTAACTGCGGACTCATCACTAATAACTAATCACTAAATAGCAGAAAAGCCTAATTTAATTTGGCGGCTTTTCTGCTATTTAAGCTGTTATCGGAGTCCTACTTGAGGATTTTGGAAACAACGCCGGCGCCGACGGTGCGGCCGCCTTCGCGGATAGCAAAGCGCATTCCTTGTTCGATCGCGATCGGGTGAATCAACTCAACAGTCATTTTGATCCGGTCACCGGGCATCACCATTTCTGCTTCACTACCGTCATCAGCGGTGAACTGGTTGATCGTGCCGGTCACGTCAGTGGTACGGACGTAGAATTGAGGGCGATAGCCAGAGAAAAAGGGCGTGTGCCGGCCGCCTTCTTCTTTCTTGAGGATGTACACTTCAGATTCAAACTGAGTGTGAGGACTGATGGATTTGGGCTTGGCAATTACCATGCCTCTTTCAATATCCTCCTTTAAAATCCCCCGCAGCAGTAGACCCACGTTGTCGCCGGCTATGCCTTGTTCCAACGACTTCTGGAACATTTCCACACCAGTCACCGTAGTGTTGCGAGTGTCCTTAAGGCCAATCACTTCTACTGTTTCGCCGACTTTGATTGTGCCGCGCTCAATCCGACCAGTGGCAACAGTACCCCGACCAGTAATCGAGAATACGTCTTCAACTGCCATCAAGAAAGGCTTGTCAACTTCGCGTTCTGGGGTGGGGATGTAAGAATCTACTTCTTCCATCAGCTTGTAAATCTTGTCCACCCAAGGATTCTCGCCCTTTTTGGTCTTGGGGTTAGCAATCATCGCTTCGAGAGCTTGCAATCCCGAACCAGTCACGATAGGGATGTCATCACCCGGAAAATCGTAAGAGCTCAGGAGTTCGCGAACTTCGAGTTCGACGAGTTCCAGTAGTTCTGCGTCATCTACCATGTCTTCCTTGTTCAAGAAAACAACCAAGCTGGGAACGCCAACTTGCTTAGCCAGCAGGATGTGTTCGCGAGTTTGAGGCATGGGGCCGTCTGCTGCTGACACTACTAGGATACCGCCGTCCATTTGAGCCGCACCGGTGATCATGTTTTTCACATAGTCAGCGTGTCCGGGGCAATCAACGTGGGCATAGTGCCTATCTGTGGTTTCGTACTCGACGTGAGCAGTATTAATCGTAATACCCCGTGCTTTTTCTTCAGGCGCGGCGTCGATGTCGGCGTAGTTCTTAGCCTTTGCTTGACCTAGTGCAGAGAGAGTCATCGTAATCGCGGCGGTCAAAGTTGTTTTGCCGTGGTCAACGTGACCGATCGTACCGATGTTTACGTGGGGTTTAGTCCGTTCAAATTTTGCGCGTGCCATTCTCGATTTGTTCCTTGTTTCTTTTAGCGATTTTAGATTTTAACATTTTAGATTTTAGACTTTGGATTTCATCCAAAATCCAAAATCTAAAATTCAAAATCGTTAGTTACCTTTGTTCTTAGCGATGATGGCTTCAGCCACATTTCGCGGCACTTCTTCGTAATGGCTGAATTCCATTGTGAAGATGCCTCGACCTTGGGTTTTCGAGCGGATGTCGGTGGCGTAACCAAACATTTCTGCTAGTGGAACTTTTACAGAAACTTTGGCAATCCCCTGATCCGTCTCTTGACCCTCGATCTGACCCCGACGCGAGTTGAGGTCTCCGATGACGTTCCCGATGTAATCTTCGGGAACTTCAACCTCTACTTTCATCATAGGCTCTAGCAGCACGGGCGACGCCTTCATCACGGCTTCTTTGATCGCCATTGAACCGGCGATCTTAAATGCCATTTCTGAGGAGTCTACGTCGTGGAAAGACCCGTCTACCATAGTAGCTTTGAGGTCAATCACGGGATATCCTGCTACAATACCTGATTCGCAGGCTTCTTTCATCCCTTGTTCTGCCGGGCCGATGTACTCTTTGGGTACAGTGCCGCCGACAATTTTGGAGACAAATTCAAAGCCGCTTCCGACTTCGGTGGGTTCTAGTTCGATCACGACGTGACCGTACTGACCTTTACCGCCGCTTTGGCGGATAAATTTACCTTCGGCGCGGACGGATTTGCGAATGGTTTCGCGGTAGGCTACTTGGGGCTGACCCACGTTGGCTTCTACTTTGAATTCCCGCAGCATCCTGTCTACCAGGATTTCCAGGTGCAGTTCGCCCATGCCGGCGATGACTGTCTGGTTGGTTTCAGGGTCCACGTTAACTCGGAAGGTGGGGTCTTCTTCCGAGAGCGACTGGAGGGCTTTGGAGAGCTTCTCCATGTCTTGTTTGGTTTTGGGTTCGACAGCCACCGAGATGACTGGCTCTGGAATAAACAGAGATTCCAGAATCACTGGCGATCCTTCTTCGCTGAGTGTGTCGCCGGTGAAGGTGTCTTTCAAACCCAAGGCTGCTCCCAAGTCTCCTGCCCGCAGTTCCTCAACTTCTATCCGATCGTCGGCTTTGAGGACAATTAAGCGAGACACCCGCTCTTTTTTGTCTTTGGTGGAGTTGAGGACGTAGGTGCCTTTTTTGAGGATACCCGAGTAGACGCGAACGAAGGTCAGGCGGCCGTAGGGGTCAGCCATGATTTTGAATGCCAGGGCTGACAGGGGCGCATTGTCGTCTGCAAATCGTTCTGCTGTGTCGCCGTTGGGCAGGAGTCCTTGAATTGGGGGAACTTCCAAGGGCGACGGCAGGTAGTCGATCACTGAATCCAACAACAACTGAACGCCTTTGTTTTTGAACGCCGAACCGCAGAGCATGGGGACGATCGTGCCAGAGATCGTGCCAGCGCGCAAAGCTGCACGAATTTCTGCTTCTGTTAACTCTTCGCCTTCGAGGTATTTCTCGGTGAGGGCGTCGTTGGTTTCTGCTACGGACTCGATCAGCTTGGTGCGGTATTCTGCAGCTAGCTCTTTTACTTCATCTGGAATTTCTACTTCCTCGATGTCGGTTCCCGTGTCGTTGTTGTAGATATAGGCTTTCATTTGCACTAAGTCTACAATTCCCCGGAAGTTTTCTTCGCTGCCGATCGGGATTTGGATGGGTACGGCGTTCGCTCTCATTCGATCGCGAATTTGGCCGTAGACTTTGTAGAAGTTTGCGCCCATCCGATCCATTTTGTTGACGAACACGATCCGCGGTACTTTGTACCGATCTGCTTGTCGCCAAACTGTTTCCGATTGGGGCTGCACTCCCCCTACCGAGCAGAACACTGCGATCACTCCGTCGAGCACTCGCATCGAGCGTTCGACTTCGATCGTGAAGTCTACGTGTCCGGGAGTGTCGATGATGTTGATTTTGTAATCTTTCCAACTGGTGGTGATAGCAGCGGCAGTAATTGTAATTCCCCGCTCCCGCTCTTGCTCCATCCAGTCAGTGACTGCTGTTCCCTCGTGCACTTCACCCATTTTGTGAACCATGCCTGAATAGAACAGAATTCTTTCAGTTGTTGTTGTTTTGCCCGCGTCGATGTGGGCTGCGATGCCGATGTTGCGAGTTTTTTCTAGCGGGACGGTACGTGCCACAGCTACCTCCTTAATCTTGTGTTGCTGTTATAATACTATTATACTACACAGAAACCCTATTTTGCACTCCCAGCAAATTACAACAGTGCCTGGAGCTTCTTGTTACATTTTAATATTTTTTGCAAGATTTGTTTACAAAAATATTAAGGATGCGACATGGAGGATTCAGAGAGTGCGTGAATTTTTAGTGCGTGAATTTTGATTTTGGGAGTTTTGAGTTTGCTTGCGCGATCGGGCAACTGCGCCAAGGGAAGCAATCTCAACAATCAAAACTTACACTTGCCAATTTCTCGCCCGGTGCTTTTATACCGAACGATCGCGCTCTTCTCCATGCCCGATTTAGCAGTTAGTACCGGTAGTGAGCAAAAGCTTTGTTAGCTTCGGCCATGCGGTGTGTTTCTTCGCGCTTGCGAATGGCACTGCCTGTTTCGTTAGCTGCATCCATCAGTTCGTTGGCTAGCTTGGCTGCCATCGAGCGGCCGGTGCGGGCGCGGGCAAATCTAATCAGCCAGCGGAGGGCGAGGGTCGTACCGCGATCGGAACGCACTTCCATCGGCACTTGGTAGGTGGCGCCACCTACCCGGCGGGCTTTGACTTCGACCAAGGGTGTAGCGTTTTTGACTGCTTTTTCAAACAAGTCTAACGGTTCAGCCCCTGTGCGTTCTTGGATGGTTTTAAGGGCGTCGTAGACGATGCTGGAGGCAACGGATTTTTTGCCGTGCTGCATGATCCGTCTCACCATCATGCTTACCAACCGGCTGTTGTAGGTTGGATCTGGCGGAACAGGACGTTTTTGAATAACTGTGCGGCGAGACATAGTTCTATTGGGGATTTTTGATTTTGAATGATTGAGTTTGGGGTTTTGGAGTCATATCTCGATCTATGATGATCGAGCGTGCGATCGGCGCGATCGGATTTATTGTTGCTTCCCAACCCCGATCGGGCGAGATCCTGGTTATTTTTTCTCTTTAGGACGCTTGGCCCCGTATTTGGAACGAGCCTGTTTGCGGTCTTTGACCCCAGCGGTGTCTAATGTACCGCGAATGATGTGGTATCTAACTCCGGGCAAATCTTTTACCCGACCGCCCCGGATCATTACTACCGAGTGTTCTTGCAAGTTGTGACCGATCCCTGGGATGTAGGCTGTCACTTCAAAACCAGAGGTCAGCCGTACCCGAGCCACCTTCCGCAGCGCCGAGTTGGGTTTTTTCGGGGTGGTCGTGTACACTCTGGTGCAAACTCCGCGGCGCTGCGGGCAACTCTTGAGAGCTGGCGATTTGGTTTTTTTCTGCGTTTGTTCCCGTGCTGAACGGATGAGTTGCTGAATAGTGGGCATGAGTTACGGCATTTCTAGCTTTTTGCTGAGTATAGTGATTTAGGGGCATCCGCACTGAAAGTCCCTTCCCCTCTAGGGGGACGGGATGAATGAAAATAATTATGGGTAAGTGAGGATACCAGACTCTATATAGTACACGACTCGACTTTCTTTGGCAAGGAATTTGGCAAGGCTGTCGAACTTCTTTCCTTGGTGCCAGTTTCGACTTGCGATCTCAACGGGCGAATGATATGTGACATAATTACGATCTAAACGCAACCGTCAGGCTAATCACAGCCGTCAGCAAAATTTATGACGATCGATATTTCGATCGAATAACCATTTATTTGTCGGAAACGCCCATCAACTCTAGCCTGCGATCGCATCACAGTCGCATCACAGTCTCAGCATCACACTCAGGGGTCGATCGACATCACATAAAGTTATCTAAAATTGCCGGACAATAAGAAATATACATTAAGTTGACCGCAGATGACAGTCAAAGCTTATATTCCTGAATATGAAATTTCCGAACTTTACTTGAACATTGGGAAATCCGGTAAAATTTATCGGACTCAGTTGCAGCAAATTCAATACCCAATTAATTCTCACACTTTAAGAAGTTCAGACGATCGAAAAATTATCAGCAGGCTACTCTATGCAGTACGGCGGGGATGGGTGTCAGTGATAGACTCAGTTGCTTGGGAGTTTTGAGTGCGGGCGCGAGATTGCTTCATGACTCCCCGGGCGTAGTGGCGTCAATGAGTTTTGAGATTGCCGCGCGAACCGCGAACAACCACGGAGTGCATGAGTTGTGAGTTAAAATCTCATCCATAAAATTAGAGGGTTCCCAAATAGATTCACCGCTCTTGAAAGGCAATATTAAGGTAAAAGGACAGGGTATGTTTAATTATACAGAACTGCTGATAGAAGCTTTCATCGAACAACTTCAGGACGGGTACAGCCGCACTTACGGAGGCTACAAATCAGACTATGCTGATATTATTGCCTGGGTGGGGGCAATGGCGTTAGAAAACATCGCCAACAGCGACGCTCTTTATCACAATATAGAACACGCCATTTGCATTACCTTAGTCGGTCAAGAAATCTTGCGGGGAAAACACATTCGCAAGGGGGGAGTTTCCTGTGAAGATTGGCTGCACTTCATCATTTCTTTGCTGTGCCAAGATATTGGATATGTCAAAGGAGTTTGCCGACAAGACCAAGAAGCCGAAGGATTGTATGCTACGGGAAAAGATGGCATGAGAATTGCACTTGCTCCCGGTGCAACAGCGGCTAGCTTAGCTCCTTACCGAGTTGACAGAGCTAAATTGTTCATTGACGAGCGCTTCGGCAACCACAAGCTAATTAATGCTGAGACAATTAAGCAGAACATAGAACAAACTCGTTTCTCGGTGCTTGATGGCTACACTGACGAGGATGCAGTTAATTACTCTAGTTTAGTTCGCGGTGCTGACTTGATAGGTCAGCTCAGCAACCCGCAATATTTGCAGAAAATAGGCGCGCTGTTTTACGAGTTGGAAGAAAGCGGTGCTACTAAACTTTTGGGATACCGACATCCGGGCGACTTGCTGCAAAGCTACTCTAAGTTTTACTGGAGCGGCATTTATCCGCACATCAGTGAATCTCTCGGTTACTTGCAGTTGACGCAGGAAGGCAAACAGATTGTTGCCAGTTTGTACGCTAACATATTTCGGATGGAACACCAACGTAGCGATTCTGAGGTTGCTTGACCGAAGGGGAAGGGGAAGGTGGCAAGTTGTGAATGCGTGAGATTCCTTTCCTAAGAATTGCTTCGCTAACATTCCTTGCTACGCTATTAAGGGGAAGGGAAAGACGCCAAGTTTTGAATGCGTAAGATTGCTTTCTGAAGAATCACTTCGCTAACATTCCTTGCAACGCTATTGCCGTACTTGAGTTAAAAAGTTACAAATTCCCTATTACCGAAGTGTATTCCATCTAAGATATTGCACCATTTTCAATAGGTTTTTTAGGAGCGGGCTAGGAGAGCAACGGCCCACCAGAAAACTCACTCTTTGTGGAACAGGTCGTCGGGCCTTTTAAACAAGAATGGTGCAAAATATGAGTTTCATCCAACTCAACTAATTTCCTCCTCAATTTCGGAATGATATCTCGGACACGACCAATTGCTCGGCAGCAAAGAAGGCCATCCCTCCCGCAGCGCTTCCAAACAAACAGCACGCACAGTTAATTGACAGTCAAGCAGCTCTACACCAGCTTTTTCAACTTGCTTTTTGCCAATTTTTGAAATCGATTCATCGCTAAATTCAAAGGTTTTGTGACACTGAATGCAAACCAGATGGTGGTGGTGGTGCAATTCCTGCAAATTCAGTTCGTAATGTTTGTGTCCTTCTGCTAATTCTAGTTCACGCAGAATCCCAATCCTTGCTAATAAATGCAGGGTGCGGTAGACAGTTGACAAGCCAATTCTTTCTCCTTGATTCTGCAAAGTCTGGTATAATTCTTCGGCACTCAAATGATTTCCTTGCCGCAGACTTTGAAAAACGCTCAAAATAGTTTCTCGCTGGGGAGTCAGGCGGCAGCCTCTCTGATTTAGTTCGAGTTTGAGTGAGTTAGCGCTGTATAAATTCATATTCGTGAAGAAATAAAAAAGAAGTAAGAAAGATTTCGTGAAGAAAGAAGAATTTCGTGATTCATTATTAATGGCTCTAGCTACTTATCCCTGTTGGTAAAGGTGTAACTGGAGGATTAGTTGTCGGTATTTCTCTGTAAGCTTTGTGAAGCTTTGAGCAATGTTGCTGACAAGAATTGGCTAAACAAGTTTTCGGTTCAAAGTCAGTACAGCCGATCGCCTCCTCAGTACAAGCAACGCACGGCCGCACAGTAAACTTGAGGCGGTAGTCATTAGTAAAAAACTCGCAGTCCGAACACGGAATTTGATGCAGTCGCCGAATTTGATGGACTCCTTCTCGCAGCGCTACTGCAACACTCCACAAAAACAGAACTATCACAGTCACGATACAGAAACAGCAAATAAAAACATTCATAGACTAATTTTCTCTCTTGGTACTACAAATCCAAAACTGATGTAATTTAAGCAATAAACTTTAATTTTGTTTCTTGCTTATCTTGCTTAAATTGCATTCAGCTTATATTAAGGCGGGCGCGAAAAGCGTGCCAAATGTGACCGGCAAGCACTATTATACCCAAGAAAAATTGTGCATTTGTCAATGCGAGCCGATCGCTCCCATAGAATTCTACAGGATAAACAGTCGTGTTATATCCCGCAAAAGCACAGGAAACAAAAGCCATAAAAGCCAAACCCCCCAAACTGCAAGCAAGAATAGCATCGGCATTAATAATTAAAAGTCGCTTTGCCCAAGGAAAAGGCTCAACGCGAGTGTGCCACACGCCACCTGCAATTAACATTGCACCAATCCAAATGTGACCACCAATAACATCCTCCAAATTATTAACAGCAGCCATTCCCAGGATTGTCCAGCCGCCGTTAGCAAATCCAAACAGATAGCCAAAAATTGTTGCCGGATTCAAATTAGGATTAGTAATCAGGCGGACATAGCCAATCGCACTATCATAAAGTCCCCCAAAATTCATCGCTTTCATCACTAGCAAAAAAGCACCCAAGCCCAAAACAATTAAGTGACTTCCCAAAATAAATCCCAACTTCTTAGCATCATTCCATTCGTAGTGAAACAGAGCAGCAATTCCGCCGCCGTTGTGCAAAATCGCAGGGCTGCGAAACACATGAAAAAGACCTCCCGCACCCAACACAGCCGATGCGACTAAATGCAATATGCCGATCGCAAAATAAGGATAAGTATCGATCGCCGCACCCCCAGCACCAACACCCCAACCTAAAGTTGCTAAATGCGGCAGTAAAGTCAGGTTTTGCTCGTACATCGGCGTGTCTGTTACAAAACGAGAAACTTCCGAAATAGTAGTTGATCCCGCCCAAAACATAATCAAACCCGCGTGAGCGACATGAGCACCCAACAATCTACCCGACAAATCAGTTAAGCGGGCATTACCAACCCACCACTTAAAATTCGTTTCATCTCTTCCAAAGTCGTTAATGCTAGCAATTGTCACAGTTTTTTACCTCGTAAAATTATAGCTGGGCAATTTCTAACTTGAGTATTGTTGCCCGCCGCAGTCTTTGCAGGGAAAAATTTTTCCCTGCAAATTCTTAAGTCTTACGACTCAGTTCCCACCGCATTCAAGGAAGTTTCAACTTGCTTGAAATTGAAGCCGAGCGCCCGCAAAGCGTGCCACAAATGACCTTGCAAGAAGAAGAAAGCCAAGTAGAAATGAGAATTTGCGAGCCAGCAGCGGGGAGTGTGAGTGCCCATCGTCAGTTCGATCGTATCTGCAAAATAAGGGCTAATACCCAGCTTGGTTTCCAGCACAGGCCCGTAGAATTCAACGGGATAAGCCAAAGTATTAACCGCGCAGAAATAAGCCGCTGTAAACCCTGCTAAAGCAATACCGCCGAGAGAGTAGGAAAGAATAGCTTCCCCAGAGAAAATTAGTACCCGCTTAACCCAAGGAAAAGGCTCTTTGACGATGTGCCAAACGCCGCCGAGAATCAGCATAATGCCGACATAAATGTGACCGCCAACTAAATCTTCCAAATTGTCAACACTGGCAAAATGAGTTTGATAGCCGTAGATAACTAACGGATCGAGAGTAGGACTCACAACAGTGCGGACTTCGTGAATTGTCGAGTCGTACAAACCGCCCCAAAACATCGCTTTTGCTACCAGCAGCAGCGCCCCCGCGCCGAGGAAAATCAGGTGGTGTCCTAAGATGAAACCCAGCTTTTTCGAGTCGTCCCATTCAAAGTGAAACTTAGCGGCTCGACCTTTGGCATCTTTCAAATTTTTAGGGCCTTTAAAAGTGTGAAATAAAGCACCAGCACCCAAAACAGCAGATGAAATGAGGTGTACCATTCCGACCACAAAATACGGATAAGTATCCACTATCTTGCCGCCAGAGCCTACACCCAAACCGAGAGTAGCTAAGTGCGGGAGCAAAATTAATCCCTGTTCGCCCATAGGGATGGCTGGGTTGTAGCGAGACAGTTCAAACAGAGTAAATGCTCCTGCCCAGAAAGTAATTAAAGCGGCTTGAGCGACGTGAGCGGAAATGAAATATCCCGAAAGATTGGCGAACCTGGCATTGCCGGCCCACCAGTCATATTTAACCTTGGGATTGTCGTAGGTTTGCATCGTTTTTTGTTTCCTTGTTGTACTTGTCAGGCTTGAGAGAAATTGAGCTATGACTTGAGGAAAAACCGGATTTCAAAAAGGTATTAGCGCCGCAAGTAGCGGGCAGAAACCCGGTTATTTAGCATTGCCGATAGAGTTCAGTTCACAACACCTCGGAAAATTGCATCTATGCCAGCAAAATTGTCTAGCAGCAAATAGGCAAGGAAGGCTCCACTGGTACCGCCCATCACCAAACCGCCCCGGAATAAACTCCAATCTTCCGGCGTTTTGTGCCAGTAAAGAACTTTACCGGCTTCGATGTTCAGATTTTCGTAAATGGAGAGGGCCATTGCCAAAATCAAGACTAATGCCAGAGTTGCCAGCAATGCTGCTAGAGGTGCTAAACCTTTTTCTTGTAAAGGCAGCAATACTGCAAAAGCTCCTACCAGGAAATAGCCGTGAGCCAAACTAACTTCTAATCCCCTGACTATGGGAGACAATCCTTTGCGGTAAATCGGCAAATTCCGTAAAAAAGTTACAGTCACATCGGATAAACTTACTGCTGCCGCAGGTTGAGCTTGAAGCCGATCGGACTTTTCAACATTCCTGGCAGTTGCCGTTACAAATTCGCCCGATCGAAAATCAAACCCTGCTGCTTGTGTCCGAACGCGCAGCGCGTGCCAGATGTGACCGGAAAGCGCCAAAATCGCCAAGACAAAGTGAGTTGTTGCCAGCCAAGTCCGCGAAGAAACAACCGCTGCATCTGGACCTGTCAAACCCACAGGGCCGTAGAAAACCTCTGGATAAACCGTATCATTTACAGTCACGAAGTAGGCTGCCAAAAAGCCCATGTAAGCCAGAGCGCCCAAACTGTAAGAAAGGTAAGCTTCCCCAGACCAAAACAGCACTCGCTGGGCCCAAACAAAAGGCTTGGTAAAGATATGCCAGAAACCGCCAAGAATGCAGAGCAAGCCAACATAAATGTGACCGCCGACAACATCTTCTAAGTTGTCAACTGCTGCCATTCCTTCCGGGCCGTGTACGGGCAATAGATAGCTAAAAATGCGGGCGGGATTGAGCGTCGGCTCGCTAATTATCCGCACGTCAGCAACGTGGGGATCGTAAAGACCGCCCCAAAATAAGGCTTTAGCTACTAACAACCAAGCACCAGCACCTAACAGCAATAGGTGAATGCCGATGATGGTTGTCATCTTGTCTTTGTCTTCCCAGTCGTAGCCGAAAGAACCAAAGAAAGTTTTGTTTTGCGGCAATACTTTCGGGCCGAGCAAGGAATGGTAAAGCCCGCCTGCACCGAGAACGGTAGAGCTAATTAGATGCAAAACTCCGATGACGTAGTAGGGATAGGTATCAATAATTTGACCTGCTTTTCCTACTCCAAAACCCAAACTTGCCAAGTGCGGCAGCAGGATTAAACCTTGGTTGTACATCGGCAACTCTGGGTTGAAATTCGAGAGTTCAAACAGGGTCATTGCCCCGGCCCAGAGTACGATTAAACCTGCGTGAGCTACGTGAGCTCCCAAAATTCGCCCTGAAAGGTCAATGAAGCGGGCGTTGCCGGCCCACCAGCCGTACTCGCTTTGTGGGTTGTCCGGTTCTGGAATTAAATTCGGATCTGCTATTCCTTGCATTTTTGCTTTCCTCCTGATGCGGTTAACTGGCTGGACTGGCTGCAATTGGGCCGCCCCCTGGCTGGATGTCTTCGCGCATTGGCTGCACGACTTTGCCTTTGCGGAAGTCAAATCCTGCTGCTCGCAGGGCGTGCCAGAAATGTCCTTGCAGGACGAAGAAGGCGAGCCAGAAGTGGGTGTTAGCCAACCAGACGCGGGAGGTCAGCATTCCTTGGTTGTGGAAGTAGGGAAACTGCTCGAAGCCGATTTTTAGGGCCGGCCCGTAGAATTCCTCTGGGTAGACTAGGGTGTTGACCGACACAAAGTAGGTGGCGATGAAGCCCATTAAGGCTAGGGCGCCGAGACTGTAGGAGAGGTAAGCTTCTCCTGACCAGATGAAGAGGCGCTCCGTCCAAGCAAAAGGCTGGGTGCGAATGTGCCACAGGCCGCCGACTATGCAGATGATTCCTACCCAGATATGGCCGCCGACAACATCTTCGAGGTTGTCAACTGCGGCGAGCCAGTGTTTGCCGCCTGCACCGAACAGGTAGCCGAAAATGACAGCGGGGTTGAGTGTGGGTTCCGAAATTACCCGCACTTGCCCGACTGTGGTATCATATAAACCACCGAAATACATTGCTTTGGCCACCAACAAGAAGGCACCGATACCTAACAAAACTAGGTGGATGCCCAAGATGGTGGTCATTTTGTCTTTGTCTTCCCATCTGTAGCCGAAGAAAGGAGTTCTTTCTTCGAGGGTTTCTGGCCCTTTGAGGGAGTGAAAGATGCCGCCAAAGCCGAGAAAGGCTGAGCTGATTAGGTGAATCGCGCCAACGGCGAAGTACGGATAGGTATCGACAATTTTGCCTCCGGCACCGACGCCCAAGCCGAGTCTGGCTAGGTTGGGCAGCAGAATTAAGCCTTGTTCGTACATGGGCAATTCTGGGTTGAAGCGGGAAAGTTCAAACAGGGTATAGGCTCCCGCCCAGAGGACGATGAGGCCGGAGTGGGCGACGTGAGCACCCAGCAAACGACCGGAAAGGTTAATTAAGCGGGCGTTCCCGGCCCACCAGGGAAAGGTTTCTCCTTCGGCTGGGAAGGATTTTTTTGCCATGCTTGTCACGGCGAGTTACCTCTTGAGAAAGATGTCAATTGAGTCTTAAGCTTGTGCGGCTTATTGATATAGATAATCAACAATTTTGAAAGTTTAGTCAAGTCTTTTTGATAATTTTTTTCACTTTTTTTAGTTAAGATATGTAAACCACTCGCCCAAAAGAGCTTAAAGCTAATTTTTTAGGGGGTTTGAGCGATCGGCTCGCACAAGCTTCATTACTGGTCTAGGTTGACAGTCAGTAAATATTTATAGATTTATTGATAAAAGATTTTATTAAGGTGCAGCCATTGAGTGGCCTGGACATTTCAAATCAAAAGCCTGAGAGCAAGTGTTCCCAGGCTTTTTTAGCTAGATTTGTAATTGCTTGTTGCATCGGGCGCGATCGCTCAAGCAGAGGATTTGGTTTCTTCGGCTACTTGCTCGTTGTTGGGCAACTCCAGGCAATAACCCGCCCCGTATACGGTTTTGATGTACCGAGGATGGCGGGGATCGGGTTCCATCTTGGTTCTCAGGTGTCTGATATGTACGCGAATAGTTTCGATGTCGTCGTCGGGGTCGTAACCCCACACTTCTTTGAGAATTTCGCTGGGAGAGACTGTCTGACCGTGGCGTTGGAGCAAGCAGTGCAGCAACTCGAACTCTAGGTGAGTCAGTTTGACGGTCTTAGCGTACCAAACAGCTTCAAACCTTTCGGGGACAAGGGTCAGCGGGCCGTAATTCAAGATTTCGGAGTGTTTGGCAGCTTGGGGGATGCGGTCTGTGCGCCTCAGCAAGGCTCGCACTCGTGCCAGCATCTCTTCTAGTTCAAAGGGTTTGGTCAGATAATCGTCGGCGCCGGAGTTGAAGCCTTCTACTTTGTCTTGAGTTTGACTTAAGGCGGTCAACATCAAGACGGGAATGTCGGCTGTGCGCTCGTCGCGTCGCAACCGCTGACACACTGTGAATCCGTCTACTCTAGGCAGCATCAGATCTAGCATGATCAGGTCGGGAAGCAGTTGTATGGCTAGTGCCTGACCTTTGATGCCGTCTTCTGCCTGGGTGACTTCGTAGCCAGCCATTTCTAGGTTGACGGCTACGAGTTCGGCGATCGCCGCGTCATCATCAATAACAAGTATCCGGGGCATCATTATTTATCTCACCGCTAACCGAATGGCAGAGCCTACAGCCTTCTGGGGATTCCAGGTAACTTTAACGAACAATTTTTTAATTTTAAGCTTCATTAAGGATGATAAGGTTCATTAAGAACTTTCCGGGCTCTGTAAATATTCTTGTACTAATTATAAGCCCTAGGAGCGCATATCAGAAAACTGTTCGCCAAGAATCTTGCTGGGGGCCGATTTTTTTCGACCAAGAACAGCTTCAACTTTTGGAGGGTGCGCCTGCGACTTCACAGAATCGCCCTAACGGCAGCCCGCGTCTTGCAGAACCCTGTTAACCCTTAACTGTTAATTTTTTGAAGTTGTTAATTTTTATTAAAAAATTTTGTGTTTGTTGAGGGGTAGTGCTTACTTTTTTGGGCTGTTGACGGGAGATTTAAATAATATCAATATAAGTATTTATAAAAAAACAAAATATATTAATATCGTTTAATAGTATCGGATAAAAGTCAAATAATCAATCCCGCCACCTGAAAATTTTAAGCCTATTTTTTTGCAAGTGGGGCTGATTTTCCGAGCGCCCTCAAATCAGCGAAACAACCGATAAAAACCGCTTGCATACCTACTAAGGGCGAGTTTGCGATCGAGCTGGCTGAGTATTTTTGCTGGCAACAGTCGCCTTAAAGCCTAATTTTTGGAAATAAAGACCGCCGATGGTGGCTAAGAATATTGTGTAAGCCGCCGCTTGGACGAGATAAAGTCGATCTCTGTATCCAAACAGTGCTTTGAGAACCACTCCCGGAAATTCCCGATCGGGCAAAATTTCCGCTGCATTCCACACAATCGGACCTAAAATACAAGAGTGGAGTGGTGCGAGGCGATCGTAATAAAAACAAATCGCTGCATACTTGCTATTCATCTGCGACAAAATGGCAGCCGCTTGGTCAAAATGTTTGAGTGCCGATACTGCCAAACCCGCTACGATTAACAGCAACAAAATCCCCATAAACTTGAAAAATAGGCGGATATCAATTTTTACGCCCCACTTGAAGATTAGCGCGCCAATGATTGTCGCCCCAAGCAAACCGCCCAAAGCACCTAAAGCCGGAGTTAAACCTTGTTGAAATTGAGCGCTGACAAATATAACTGTTTCAAAACCTTCGCGCAGTACCGCAATAAAAATTAAGCCAAATACGCCCCAGCCGGCATTGGTATTTTCTGTCAAAGCTGCTGTAACTGCTCCTTCTACTTCAGCTTTGAGAAAGCGCGCTTGCTGAGTCATCCAAATTAGCATCCAGCTTAGCATTACTATGGCAACAATTCCCAGAGAACCTTCAAGCAGTTGCTTAATTACTGGTGCGTAAGGCTGATTTGATGTTGAGAGCGCGTGGAGCAACAGATTGAATAATGCACCTACACAAGCGCTAGCAGCAATGCCGGCTGCGATACCTGTATAAACCCAAGAATTGAGGTGACTTTGCTCGGATTTTTTTAAGCAAGCTAGCACAATTCCCACGACTAAAGCGGCTTCAACGCCTTCGCGGAGGGTAATTACAAAAGTTGGGATGGCTTCAGTAAAATTCATTTTTTGATAACTGCTAATTTGTAGTTAGTCCTTAGTCCTTAGCAACTTTTGTTTTAGCGCTGGCAGAATATCAAATTATTGAACCGCGAAGGCGCGTTAGCGCTCTTGTCACGAAGAAATAGAAAGAAGAGAAGCAGCAGGTATTCTTAAGGCGGTTCGCGAGTAACTAAGGACTAATAAATAAGGACTGCCGACTCTTATTTTGCTTAACTAAAATCCCGCAGCATTTTTTTTAGTTCTACTTGGTGCAATTCTTCTTGTCCAATCAGACTGCGGGCATATTCTTCCAGATAAACGCTGGAGTTTGTCACTACTTCAAGTAAAGATTTATACTTTTTAAGCGCTTTTTTTTCGTGATTTAGACTTTCTTCCAAAAGGTCTTTTACCGAGTGTTTGTAGGTTTCTTCGATCGTAGCAATTTTTTGGGTGGGATGCCCTTCTAAACCTGTTAAAATTTCTCCGGCTTGTTGGGCGTGGAGTAGGGATTCGGTTGCTTGTGCTTTAAAAAACTGTACGATGGGAATCCGGTTTGGCCCTGTCACCATGAGTGCATAGTGGGTGTAGCGCACGACTCCTGCTAGTTCCCATTCCATGATGGTGCATAGCAGTTCTTGGGTTTTTTTCTCGTCAAGTTCTTTCATTTGTTGTTTTAGATGTAGAATACCCTACGGGTCGTTGCTTATAATATCACATTTAAGTTAAAAAGTAAAATTAAGGCGCACAATTTGCACCTTACCGGATAGGTGTTGTATGTGAGTTACGGGTTAACTTCTAAGGTTCCAGTAGGAGCAAATACTACAGTAAACTTAACGACTGGTGGTGCGCTGCTGCTGTTGCTAGTCTCGGCAGATTTGAGCAGATTTGGCAAAGGAGTTTGTTGGGTGTAATCCTTGGCTGGTTGATTCAGGGGATCGAAGTTGCCGATCGCCCGATCTTGACTTGCACTGACCCTATAGACTAGATTTTGAGTGAAAGTAGGGCTAGTTTGCCAAGTCTGATTTATGCGATCGTAGACTTTCAGAGCTAACTCATCTAGTTTAGCGCGATCGGTAATTTCTGCTGTCTGATTTGTTCCATCCACCGCCTTAACTTCCTGCTTACCTGCTGATACAGGTGCAGCTTAGACAGTCTGATCTGTAGGGCTACTCGCAATAGCTGTTTCAGAAGACTTATTCGTAAAAGGTGCAACATCAGGAGACATTTCAGGCAGCTTTTTTTGACTGTCAGTAACCATAGCCGGAAGCGCACTGCTACTCGCAATAGCTGATGGGGCCGATTTATTAGGAACAGGATTAGCATCTGCTACCTTAGCGGGATTTTGACCCTCAATTGTCAAAGACTTGACGTGAAAACCGCGAAACTTTTCTTTTTGGCTAACGCCACATTGCGATGGGATAAGTCACAAAGAAAAGAATCAAAACTCCGATGCTAACCCAAACTATTTTGTGCATCTCCCTGGCTGGGAGTTCCTTATTTTTTGTTTTGTCTTTATTCTCAAACCTCACATTACCTAATTTAATGGTAAATAGGGAAAGAGAGGATGCCAGTACATAGCTGTGACGGAAACCAATAACTATATTAACTAGCAATAATTCCGACTTTTTAGTTTCAAAAACACGCAATACTTTGGCTTTGATTAGCGATCGGGCAATTTCATTGCTGCTGTCGTCACAAACTTAATGCAATTTTTTCTCAATAAATGACAATAAAACCCATTAGGGATGTTCAGTTAATTCTTTATATTTTTTTAATATTCTTGTTTGAGCTTGACGGTGAATACATTTTGCTTGTGAATCTCTAAATAAATATTGATAATTCTTATGAAAAAGCTTCAATGTGCAGGCTGTCTGTAAAATATCCAAATAATTCTTCAGGATGATTTAATGTAAAATTTCTGCTCCTCAAAACTCTGGCCCTGAGGCGCTAATCTATATCGAATAAGCGATCGCCCGCCACAAGTCCCCCGATCGCCCGATCGCAGAAATACCCCCACAGGGGATTGTAAATTTTTGTAAAAAATAGTTGACTAAAAGGCTGGAAGTTCTCTCGTTTGGGATACATCAATGCACATACCTGATGGTTTTCTTTCACCGCCAGTAGCCATTGCCACCGGCATAGCAAGTGTAGCAGTAATTGCAGTTGCCCTAAATCGAACCCGCGCCAGTCTTGGACTGCGGCAAGCCCCAATCATGGGCTTAACCACAGCTTTCGTGTTTGCTGCCCAGATGATCAACTTTCCCGTAGCCGGCGGCACCAGCGGACACTTGTTGGGAGGAGCGCTGGCATCTGTAGTTTTGGGGAGTCCTTGGGCAGCCACTTTGGCAATGAGCACAGTTTTTATAATTCAGAGCGTCTTGTTTGCCGACGGGGGAATCACCGCCCTGGGAGCCAATATTTTTAACATGGGGCTAGTTGGCATTTGGGTGGGTTGGTGGCTGTTGCAGCCACTGCAGCAACTCTTGGGAGGTTCCCGAAATCGTTTGCCGGTAGCCGCGGGTATCGCCGCCGCCCTCAGCGTCGTGGCTGCTTCGATTTGTGTGGCGATCGAACTCGCAATTTCTGGTACAGTACCGCTGAATATCGCACTGCCAGCAATGGTAGGCGTACATATTTTAATTGGGATTGGTGAAGGGGTAATTACAGGCGGCGTTTTAACTTATCTCGTCAAAGTGCGGCCGGATTTACTGCCGGGAGAACAGCCACAATTGCAGAAATGGGTAGTGCCGGTAATCGGAGTTTTATTAATTTCGGGGGTGCTTTCGCTGTTTGCTTCAAGTTGGCCTGACGGGTTAGAAGCGGTAGCCGAAAAATACGGCTTTAAAGATAAAGAATCTGTGGCGATCGAAAATCCTACTCCTTTAGCAGATTACACAGTTAAAGGATTAGAAGAACAGCCTATAGGTACTAGCATTGCTGGAGTTTTAGGCTCTGCTGTCTGTTTCGGCGCGGCTTTTGGGATTGCTCAGTTGGTTAAACCTAAAAATGCTTAAGCTCTCCATACCTTTCCGATTGCGTCTGTCTCTCATAATTGTCATCGGTATTGGTTTTATGAAGACAGGCGCTTGGCTGTGGCTGTGGATTTATGGGACGATCGCACTTTTTTGGTCGTTTTGGCTCAGGGCTCCGGTGCGAACCCTAGCGCAACTATTGGGAGCAGAATTGCTTTTTCTCTCCTTATTAGTGCTGCCCCAAGGTTGGGAACGCGCCAGTTTTTTGTTGCTGCGTTCCCTAATTTGCCTGCTGATCATGAACAGTTTTCTGCTAACTTTGCCGCCCCACAGTTTCGGAATCGCCCTCAAAGGATTACCCCTACCAGCAGGGTTGCAAGAGATTGTACTTTTAGCGGGACAATATTTAGAAATCTTGCTAGCCGAAGTCAGCCGGATGAAAAGATCGGCTCAACTACGAGGCTTGTCCGGTACGGGAGGATGGCTGCGCTACGCCAGTGCTTCCATGATCGGAGCCCTTTATTTGCGAAGTCTCGATCGGGCGGAAAGAGTTCATGCAGCCATGCTAATTCGCGGCTATCAAGGAAGTTTGCCCGCCGACTCAAAATCGACACCAAAAGAGCGACTGTGGCTGACCTTAACAATTTTAACCGCAGCCGCATTAACAACAGCTTCTTACGGTAATTGGGAATGGGTAATCGGGAATGGGTAATTAACTGGTTCCCATGAAGAGCCTGGGAACCGATGTTCAGAGGCTCGGCCTCGCTTCTTGCGGAGCAAAATTGGAGACCGAGCCTCCCGATCTGCGTTCCCAGGCCGAGCCTGGGAACGAGTAGTAATTATTCAATCTAAAATCTAAAATCTAAAATCTAAAATCGGATGACTAATCTCAAAGTGATGCCAACAATTGAAGTACAAGACTTAGTATTCGGATATCCGCAGCAAAAACCAGTGTTGCAAGGAATTTCCTTCACCTTACAACCCGGAGAAAGAGTTGCTCTACTAGGTTTAACTGGCGCTGGAAAAAGCACTTTGCTCGAAAACTTAATCGGATTAAAAATGCCTCAATCGGGCGAGATTAGAGTGCAGGGAAAAAAGCTGGAAGAGGCGACTTTATCGCAGGCGCGCAGGCAGATTGGATTTTGCTTTCAAGACGCTAACGACCAGCTATTTATGCCCACTATTTTGGAGGATGTAATGTTCGGGCCGCGCAATTACGGAGTGCCGCCAGGAGTTGCGCGCGATCGAGCTTTAGCTCTATTAGACGAATTCGGTTTACTAGAATTTGCCAACCGTTCGGCCCACGAACTTTCGGGAGGTCAAAGAAGGTTGGCAGCATTAGCAGCAATTTTAGCATTAGAGCCGGCAATTTTGATTTTAGATGAGCCGACCAACGGACTCGACCCCTCGTGGCGGCGTCACTTGGCTAAGGTTTTGTCCCAATTGCCGATCGAGGTAATTTTGATCGCATCCCACAATTTGAATTGGATCGGGAAAACGACTCAAAGGGCGTTAGTTTTGGCTGACGGTCAGATTCAGGTCGATCGAGAAACGCAAGAATTGCTAAAAGATCGATCGACTCTTGAATATTACAATTTGCCGCCAGACTGGTAATTAGCCATTAGTCATTAGTGCTGTAAATAAAGCGGTCATAACTGCAAGTGATTGCTTTCCTTCGGCTTGCTCTGCTAACGCTTCGGTCGCAGTGACAGGCAATATATATCTGTCATTAAAGCTCGAATTTACGAACTGCTTCGTTATAAAAATGAATAGCTAAATCGCGAATAATTTCTTCATTTTGAAAATCATTTCCTAACTTTTCTTTTGCCGTTAAAACACACATTTTCATCAAGTCGGATGAACTTTCGATGTGAAGCGCGATCGCGCTTTGGTTTTGTTGAAACCCGGCCTCGATTTCCGCCAGCATTTTGACCGATTGATAATTAGCAGATTGCTGTAAATTTGCTGCCATTTTTTCCTGCTTTCTCTTTTGGACTTCCTCGGAAAAACCCGCAGCAATGAGTCCCGCAGGTAACGCAAAAATTCCGATTCCCAAAAATGCTAATATTGCTCCTAAAAATTTCCCTAAAGGACAACAGTTCGGACATATTTTGGGAGAGTCAGGCTCTGAGAGAGCCGTATTCTAGGAGTTTTCGGTAGTTTGGATT